>NZ_DBMEXE010000103.1:0-5499 GCF_056804935.1 Holdemanella sp.
TTCCTGGTGACTAGCGTAAGTATATTCTTCAATTGTATACATAACGCGGGCTTTAATTAAATCTTCAGGAGTATTGTTCAATTTACCTTCACGTACCAATGTATATTGGAAAGGCATATATTGACTTAACAATGGTAATGGTACTGGATGTTCTTTTAAGTTAGTCAATAATTTAGCTAAAGCATTTTTAACATTTTCTTGAGGTAAATAGTAACGGCAACGGTCAGAGAATGAATATTTACGTTTGAATGCAATTTCATTTTCTGTTCCATGATAATATGGAGCCCATTTACCAGGGTTTGCTAACATGGCTTTGTCTAATTCTTCACGGAAGTGACTCGTTTCAAATCCATAAACAGCAGCCAATTCTTCTTCAATCATGCATAATGAGAAGATTCCTTCACGAGCGGCATAAGTAAGTCCAGGACCAACTTTTAAGATGCCAACACCATCTTCTACTAATTCACGTAATTTGTATTTAGTTTGATAATCAGTTGAGTGTCCTTCAAATACTAATTTGTCAAAATCTTTAATGCTTGCCATTAAATCTTTAGCACGTTCACGATCGTATTCTTCACATCCAGCATCTTTTTCTTCAACACCTGGCTGAACAACAGCAGCGATAACGTGGTTCCAAGCATCTGCGATTCCCATATCATCAAATGCTTTTTCAAATGTAGCTACAGTACTCTTGAAGTCTTCAGGTTTTGTAACTTGCATACCAGCATTTTCTTCTTGTGCTCCACCTGGAATTGGAACTTCACTACCGACGATATATACTGGGTGAATTGCTTCTGGATTTTCTTGAAGTAATTCTTGGTAAGCTTCTTCGCAAACTTTAGCTAAAGTAGCTCCACGACGAGCAATTGTTTCATCACTTAAACGAGTATTTGGATCATCATCAGCAACTTTCATACTTGTATCAATATGAATTTTAGTGAAACCAGCACGAACATAGTCATGTACTAATGTTTTTGCGTATTCCATAGCTTCTGCTTCTGGTTTGTTTGCGACTGTTAATGGTCCTAAGTGGTCCCCACCTAAGAAAATACGATCACTTGATAATCCAGCTTCTTTTGCTTTTTCATGACAGAAGTTGAAGAAATCTTTTGGTGTCATTCCTGAGTAACCACCATTTTGATCAACTTGGTTTGCAGTCGATTCAATTAAAACACATGAATCTTGTTTTTTTGCGGTTTCCATCGCAGCTTCAATAACGAATGCATTACTTGAACAGCATGAATAGATAGCTACGGCTTTACCTTCTTTTTGTTTTTTAACAATGTTTAATAATGGGTTTTGTTTAGGCATTGTATGTCCTCCTTAACTGTTTTTATTATACAGTATCTTTAACTTTTTTTCTTCTTTTTACCATAAAGTCAATTAAAAAGTGCAAATATTACTAATTTGTTAAAAATGACAAAAGCATTACTAAAATATGCATTTTATTTTGAAAGCGCTATGTTATAATATTAGAAGAAATATGGAGGAGATAACAATGAAGGTTATTGTATGTGAAAACTATGATGAAATGTCAGCAAAGGCATTTGAAGTCATGAAAGAATTATTGGATGCTAAGAAAGATGCTGTCTTAGGTTTGGCAACAGGATCTAGTCCAGTTGGATTATATAAGGAAATGATCCAATACCACAAAGATGGATATAGCTATAAAGATATTAAATCTTATAACTTAGATGAATATGTAGGAATCGATCGTAAAGATCCTCAATCTTACTATACTTTTATGTATGAAAACTTATTTAAAGATATTGATATTGATTTAAATAATACACATGTTCCTTATGGAAATACAGAAGCTGATTGTAAAGCTTATGAAGATGCTTTAAGTGAAGTATCAATTGACTTACAGGTATTAGGAATTGGACAAAATGGACACATCGGATTCAATGAACCTGGTACACCATTTGAAACATTAACTCACATCGTTGATTTAACAGAAAACACTCGTGAAGCAAATGCTCGTTTCTTTGATAACGATATTAACAAAGTTCCAACACAAGCTATTTCAATGGGAATTGGAACAATTATGAAATCTAAAAAAGTATTATTAGTGGCTAATGGTGAAAATAAAGCAGATGCTGTTAAAGCTATGATTGAAGGACCAATCGATACTGCATGTGCTGCAAGTGCATTACAAAACCACGCTGATGTAGTTGTTGTATTAGACAAAGCTGCTGCTAGTAAATTAACTAAATAATTGCGATTATCTTTATAGGATAGGGAATTCATTTCTCTATCCTTTTTATTTGTGTTAAAATTAAGCTGTATGAAAAAATGGATATATAGAATCGTTTTTGTCGTTAGCCTTTGTGTATTTGGGTACAGTGCCTATAATTTATGGGATATTTATTCACAGAAACAACAAGTTGCGACACAGACAAAACAATTAGAAAAAAAAGTAATTAAGAAAAAAAGAGAAAATAAAGTAGAAAAGAATGTTTTAGAACCTGATTGGGCAGCACTTCAAGCAGAGAATCAAGATATAGTAGGATGGATCTATGTTCCAGGTTGTGATATTTCTTTTCCTGTTATGCAATCGAAAGATAATGAATATTATTTGAATCATACAGTGAGTGGGGAATATAATAATAGAGGTTCGATTTTTTTGGATGCGAATGCGAATGCACAATTCCAAGATGATAATTCCATTATATATGGCCATTCTGTTGAAGGTGGAGGCATGTTTACCTTATTAAAGAAGTATTGTGATGAAGATTTTTTTAAGTCGCATCCAGTATTTTATTTATTAACACCAGATGCGAATTATAACTGTCATGTATTTACATTTGCGAAAACTACAGACGATAGTGTATTCTATACAACGTCATTTGGAGATTATAGACAAGAGACTTTAGATTCTATGAAACAGTCGTCTACATACTTCAATGATTTGGTGAATACAGATCAAAAGTTTGTTTCTTTATCCACATGTGATTTAGATTATGGATTTGAATCGAGTCATCGTTTTGTTTTGACTGGACAACTGGAAAAGACAAGTGACGATATTGTTTTAAAAGATTGATATATGATATACTTGGTGAGGTTTTTAATATGAAAATTTGTTTTGTGACAGGAGGAACAGGGGGTCATATTTATCCAGCTTTAGCTTTAGCGGATAAAATGAAAGAACTTGATTCTTCGACTGAAATATTATTTATTGGAAATGATGATCGCATGGAAAAGGATTTGATTCCGCAAAATGGCTATGCGTTTAAGGCTTTACATACTTCTGGATTTGTAGGAAATGCATTAAAAAAATGTATGGCGGTTTGTCAGATGTTTAAAGCAGAAGGTAAGGCAAAAAAATACTTAAAAGAATTCAATCCAGATGTTGTGATTGGATTTGGAGGATATGTGAGTGCGCCAGTTATTATGGCAGCTCATTCTTTAGGAATCCACACCGTAATTCATGAACAAAACTCCATTGTTGGTAAGGCCAACCAGCTTGTTATGAAGAAAGTGGATGCGATTATAACTTGTTATGAAAAATGTAATGAGGTTTTTCCAAAGGAAAAGATTCATATGTTGGGAAATCCAAGAGCAACAATTGCCAAAGAGGCAACATTTGATGAAGACTATTTTAAATCATTAGGTTTAGATTTAGATAAAAAAACAATCCTTATTGTGATGGGTTCTTTGGGCTCTAGTTCTGTAAATGAATTAATGAAGAGTGCTTTAAAGGATGTCAATGATGATTTACAATTTTTGTATGTCTGCGGAAAAGACAATTCTCAAGATTTGAATTTATTTGAAAGCCAAAAAAATATTCATGTTGTACCATATGTAGATACATTGCGTATTTATGGGCATGTAGATGGAATGGTTTGTCGTGCAGGTGCTACAACGCTTGCAGAAGTAACGGCTTTAGGGATTCCTTCTATCGTGATACCAAGTCCTTATGTGGCAAATAACCATCAATTTTATAATGCGAGTATGCTGCTAAGACAACAAGCTTGTCGTATTATTGAAGAAAAGGATTTGAATGCAGAAACTTTGCAAGGTCAAATTGTATCTTTATACGCAAATCCAGTGGTATATGAACAAACACATGAACATGCATTGCAGATGGGTAAACCGAATGCGGCATATGATATTATAGATTTATTGAAAAATATATGTAAAAAGGGGAACTAATATGAGCATAAAGGATCGTTTAATGACGTATGCAGAAGTTTTAGAACATGAGCCTATGAAGAAACATACCACTTTTAAGATTGGTGGTTGCGTAGACTATTATATATATCCCAAAAATTGTACAGCACTAATGTGTGTGCTTGAAATACTTGCACAGGAAAACATTCCATATTATGTACTTGGACGTGGATCTAACGTTTTATGTTCAGATACAGATTTTCATGGTGCAATCATCAATCTAGATCGTACTTTGAATGATTTCTATTTTGAACCAGATGGAGTGCTAGTAGCGCAAGCGGGATGTTCAATTATAAATATGGCAGTAGAGGCCATGAAAAGATCACTAACAGGTTTGGAATGGGCAAGTGGAATTCCAGGCTCAATTGGTGGTGGACTTTATATGAATGCCGGAGCTTATAAGGATAATTTGGCTAATCATTTAATTGATGTCTGTGTTTTAAAAGATAATACAATTTGTTGGATGAAAAAAGATGAATTGGATTATGCATATCGTCATTCTATCTTCCAATCACACAAGGATTGGACTATTTTAGTGGGTCGTTTCCAATTAGAAAAAGGAAACCAAAATGATATACGTGACTTGATGGATTCTAGACGTGAAAGAAGAATGAGTGCACAGCCTTTGGATAAGCCTTGTGCAGGTAGTGTGTTTAGAAATCCAGAAGAAATTCCAGCTTGGAAATTGATTGAAGAGTTGGGATTAAGGGGCCATAAAATTGGTGGTGCAATGGTTAGTGAAAAGCACTGTAATTTTATTGTGAATGATGATTTAAATGCGACAGCTCAAGATGTTCGTGATTTGATTCATGAAATTAAAACTCGAGCAAAAAAAGAATATAACATTGACATGGTTACGGAAGTTGAGCAGTTATATTGGTAAAGAAAAAAGTTAAGCTAACTATTAAACAATCGATTATTTTTAGTCTTGTTGTTATGATGGTAGCTAGTATTTTTGTGTATTATTTTTCTACAGATTCCCATGTCAAGGTTTTATCATGTAAAAACAATTATTATTTGTCAGATAGTGAAGTCTACGATTTGGCAAATGTGAGTACGAAGACACGTATCTATTTAATGCCTTCGATTATATTGGAGAAGAGAGTAGAAAAGATGCCTTTTGTACAGTCTTGTGATGTTTCAAAGAAAAATCGAAAGCTTACTTTTGATGTGCAGGAAAAATTGATGGTTGGCTATTATGTGAAGGATAATAAGAATTATGCCCTTTGCCAAAATGGCTCTTCGATTGAAATAGATGAACAATATTTGAATATGATTGTACATTTTCCTTTGTTGTCAAATTTTAATGCAAAACAAAGAAAGCAG
>NZ_DBMEXE010000104.1:0-2496 GCF_056804935.1 Holdemanella sp.
ATATGCTTTTGAATAATAGAAGAAATAGGGGGATAGCTTTCAGCTAAATATGGATATTCATCAATCGCAAGAACTATTTTTTGATTTGTTTCTAACATTTTATCAATCGCATTAAATAAGCTTTCAAATGAATCATATACGATTGAATCATTCCTCGAAATCACTCTCGACAATCCAATTAAATTTTCTTTTTGAGTCCCTTCCAATGAAACATACAATAAGCTCTCTTTATTTTTCAAAAACTCCCGAATCAAAGTTGTTTTTCCAACTCTTCGACGCCCATAGATTACCGCAAACTGAAATTCATTCGTTGAGTACATTTTTTCTAATTTTGTTAATTCACTTTCTCTACCGACAAACATATAAGATCTCCATTTACTAAGTTATAACTTACTTAGTTATAACTTAGTAAATTATATCATCCCTTGCAACTTTGCACAAGAAAAGACGGGAACCCCGCCTTACTTGATACTATTCACTAATTTTGTAACCAACTCTACGTCCACTACATCATAGTCATTTTCATGTGGACTTTCTAAGTAACTATATGAAACACCATTTTTTGTTGTGGTTGTATCTGCTTTATAATTCTTACAAGAAGAATGCACCTGATATACGCCTGTATAATTCATCATCATTTTTGCGTTTTCTGCATTCATTCCACTGCCAGGAAGAATCTGAATCTTATCACCATATTGATTATTCAATACTTTAATTAAATCAATACCTTCCATAGCTTTTGATTTTTGTCCACTTGTAAGTACGCGATCCGCCCCTAAATCAATCAATGTTTCAATGGCTTCAAATGCATCTGGCGTAACATCAAAAGCTCTGTGGAATACAGCTTCCTTATTGTATGAATGAATCAAGTCGATCATTCTTTTTGTGTCCTCTTCACAAATTGTGCCATCCTCATTTAAAAAACCAAACGCAATTCCATCAGCACCATGATCCAAAAGAATCTTGGCGTCTTCAAACATAATTTCTACATCTTCTTTTTCATAACAGAAACCAGCAGCGCGTGGACGTACCATACAAATTACAGTTAAATCTGTTTCTTTTTTTACACGAACTAGACTTGCGACACTTGGCGTTAAGCCACCAACACTTAACGCACTATTTAATTCAACCCTTTTTGCCTTACCCTGATATGCAGCTATACAATCTTGATAACTACCTGCACATACTTCAATCATTCTCTCCATTAGCCAACCTCACTATACTTAATGCGTATATTTTCGCATTCAAAATCAAATCACTACGATCCATCCATTCATTCGGATTGTGCCCAATGCCCTTTTGTCCAGGAAAACTAGGTCCAAAAGGAACTATATTTGGCATGATCTTCGCATAAGTTCCACCCGTAGTTGTAACTGGCGTACCATCCATGCCTGTTACCTTTTCATAAGTCGCCTTTAATGTTTGACATAAGAATCCATTTTTATCAAAATAAACAGGATCATAATTATGTATACATTCTACTTGTAGTCCTTTGCTTAATTTAGATTTGATTGTCTCCTCTATTGTATCATTACTAATACTTGCAGGATAGCTAAAAGAGAAGTCAAAGCCAAGTTTTCCTTCTAAATCCACCAGCTTTTTATTACTCATCTGCATTTTACCAAATTCAGGATCCTCAATATTTAGTCCCAATTTATTTCCAAATCCATTATCCGATAAAATATATTCATTAATAAATTGATTAAATACAGTTTTATTTTCAATAGCCGCACTCACACGATAGGTACTTCTTCCTCTTTCCGCATATACAACCGGATATTTACAATCGGGTGTCCAACCCATAATAGGTGGTTTTCTGACTTTAAGGAAATGTGTTAAATCTTCAAATCCCGTTTCTTCATTCGTTCCAAACAAAATATAAACAGGACGCTTTAACTGAATTTTCAATTCCTTTATGGCATATAATGCGTATAAACAAGATAAAGTCGGTCCTTTATTATCTAAAATACCGCGGGCAAAGATTCTGCCATTTTCATCTTCATAAGCTGAGAACGGAGGATGATTCCATCCTTCTCCTACAGGTACAACATCTAAATGTCCCATAATGCCAATATAGTCTTCTCCTTGACCATATTTGGCAATACCCACCATATGATCGACGTTCTCTGTTTCAAAACCTAATTCACGAGCTAATTTCAATGCTTCTTCTAAAGCTTTATTTACGCCTTCTCCAAAAGGCATACCTGGCTTAGCTTCACTTTGTACACTATCGATTTGAACAACTCTTTTGATTCCTGAAATCATCTCATCGCTGATTTCATCGATTTTCTTTAATAATGCCTCTTCCATTTTATTTCCTTACTAATGGAGCTGTGCGCGTAGCCATATAGTTGTCCATCCATTCTTTACTAGCAACTTCAAATGTGCATTTTCCATCCTCATCATGATTTACTAAATATACTGTTGGAGCTTGTTTTTCAGTTGCCACTACAAAACTAAAACCTTCAATATTTGTAGCGCAACCCCATTCACCCT
>NZ_DBMEXE010000104.1:2506-5476 GCF_056804935.1 Holdemanella sp.
ATTCATCGCAATCAAAGACATGTCTCCAGCTTTCCCTCTTCTTCGTTTTAATTCTAAATCAAAATCGTGTACAGCCTTTTCACACGCTTGTTGAGGATGCATGCCTTCTTTCATTAGGCGAACGATTTCATAAGAAACACAGCCCTTCATAACATCTTCCCCTAAACCTGTAGCACTCGCTCCTCCGACAAAAGAATCTACATAGAATCCAGAACCACATACAGGCGAATCGCCTAGACGTCCTGGATGTTTCATGAACAATCCAGAAGTACTTGTAGCACAAGTCATGTGTCCTGCAGTATCTAGACAAACCATACCTACTGTGTCATGTCCTGAATATGGTTTTAATTCCGTATTTGTGATTTCTTTTGTACGATTGTGATAATGAATCTTAGCACGATCTGTAAGCATTGTTTTTCTTTCAAAGCCATGTCTTGAAGCATATTTTTCAGCACCTTGACCAATTAGGAAGTTATTGGCATCATAGTGCATTAGACTACGTGCAATACTAACAGGGTTGGCAAAATCTTTAATGCCCCCAACACATCCAAATTCTAGTGTATCCCCATCCATAAAAGCAGCATCTAATTCCACTTCCATTTCTTCATTTGGAAGTCCTCCATATCCTACACTTTTATAGTATTCAAAATCCTCTACAGCTTTGATTACTTCTTCAATCGAATCCGCTGCACTTTCGTTATTTTTTAACATAGAATCTGCTTTTGAAATTCCTTCTAAAGCCATTCTCCATGTTGCGATAATTCCGTACATACATTTTCCTCCTACATATGATTCAAAAATAAAATCGCTTTAAAAAAGCGACCTTATTTGTTTTTAAATTTTTTCATTTGCACGATAGCTTTTTTTAATACTTTTTCTGCATCCATCATACCATAATCTGTTGGATCAATAACCATAACTGGTGTTTTATCACCGTATTTTTTATTGATTTCATCAAATAAGAATTTAGTTTGTGGACCAATCAAGATACAATCTAAAGTATTTTTTTCAATGATGTCTTGAATGATTTTATATGAAAATGCCTTACATTCAATTGGCAAGTTGTGACTGTCAGCCACGTCCTGCATACGTTGTGCCATCATACTTGTTGACATCCCATTATCACAAAATAAGTATACTCTTTTCATATTCGTCTCCTACCTATTCTCAATATCTTGAAATTTCTTGAAAATCACGATTTGTTGTTGGGCAAAAGCCTTAAAATTTTCAGCTGCCATCAATTGATCCTCTGCATGCATCAACAACATATTTACCGCAACAGACTCTCCTCTTGCCTCTTGTTGAATCAAAGAAGCATGTGCTTCATGACCTTTAATATAAATAGCATCTCCTTCTTTAATTAATTCTTCTGCCTTATCAAATTCGTATTCCTGCGCCTTACGTGCTGCTTCAATATAGCTTGATTTTGCAGTACCTACACAAGAAATAATTTGAAAGCTTATCATTTCCAAGTTTTCCATAGATACCCTCCTTGTTCTGATTGTATTGTACATCATACAAATTTTCTTTTCTATGAATCGAACTTCCTAGCGATTAGGAAATATTCGATTATTCCTAACATCTAGGAAATTCCTTTCTGAGTATTCCATTCCTATACTTCCTATAATTAATATAGAAAGACAGGTGTACAAATGACAAACAATTATAAATGGGATTTATCTAAATTATATACTGGTTATGATGATCCAATCTTTTTAAAGGACTATGACCAGTTAGTAAACTACAAAATAGAAAACGTGAACACAAACACTTCCTTTAAACAACTCGAAGAAATCAAAGACTTAGAATATCGACTTCGTTTATATGTAACATTAAGACTAAGTGTAGAAGCCAACAATGAAGATGCTATTTTATGGTCAAGCAAAGTATTAAGTGCTTGTGCTGTAGCCGCAAATCAAATGAATGAATTATGGGCAAAAATCTTAGAAGATAAAGAAATCAAGCAATCAAGTTATTATTCAACCTATAAATTTATCATTGAAGAAAAATTAAACAATGCTAAACACACATTGCCTTTAGAACAGCAGGAAATATTAAACTTAGTATATCCAACAAGTAAAAAAGCTTTCTCAGACATGTACTATGCACTAACTGGAAATGCCAAGGCCAACTATCGTGGGAACAGCTTACCTTTAACACAAGTAAAGAATATGTGTCATGATAATGATTCCAACGTTCGTAAAGATGCCTTCCTAGCCGAGCTTGAAGCCTATAAACCAATTGAAACACCACTTGCCTTTGCGGTAAGTGCCATTAAGAAACAACAACTTATAGAAGCACGCTTACTTGGCTATAAAGATCCTTTAGAAAAAATGTTGATTGAATCAAGAATGTCATCCAAAACATTGGATGCGATGATGAGTAGTATTCAAAAATATTTACCTGTATTTAGAAAATACCTTCGTACAAAGGCCAAGATGCTAGGTTATGATCATGGTCTTCCTTGGTATGAAATCTATGCCACTTTACAAGAATGTGACTTTAATTTCTCTATTGAAGATTGCGAATCCTATATTTTGGATGCTTTTGAAAAAGTAGGTGAAAACTTACATGAAATGACAAAAACTGCATTTAATGAACATTGGATTGATTATCCAACTTATGAAGGTAAACAACCTGGCGCATTCTGTGAAAACCTGGGTTGGATCCATGAAAGTCGTATTATCACAAACTACAACAATACATTAAGTGATATTATTACAGTTGCCCATGAGTTAGGTCATGCTTTCCATGGAGAAATGATTGAAGAACAGGCTATTTTAAACCGTGATTATTGTATGCCACTGGCAGAAACGGCAAGTACATTTAATGAAAATGTAATGTATAACTATATGGCAAGCATTTTACCTAAAAAGACACATTTAATAAAACAGGATATAGACATCATTAATGTCAAATAGACTTGTACAATTTACCTGTAAGTGAGGTAATGAAACATGTGTACAGAAT
>NZ_DBMEXE010000105.1:0-5431 GCF_056804935.1 Holdemanella sp.
TTCTTTGATAATGGAATGGCAATGGAAGTTGACTTGAAGCGGGTGAATATAAACCAGTTACGACAAAATTTACGGTTGTAGAATCATCTACATTTAATGAGATGGTATCACCTACAGAAATACCATTGTATGTCGCAATATCTTCAGGGATGATACATTGTTTTTCTTCAGTTTGTTCGTCAAACATATTTCCCTCCGTAATAGTGGATGTACCATCTGTAAAATCAGTCATTGCTTCATCATTTTCATAGCCAGTAACCGTAATGGATGAAGAATTTTCTTGTCCCATTGGACCAGGTCCTTGTTGCTGATTTTCCATTAAACTAAAGCTGTCGCTAGCTTGTAAAGAAAGATTTGCAGAATAATAGAACTTAGATACATAATCTGAATCGGCGTACTTTTGAAGTTCATCTAAAGATAAAGATTCGACACTATCCATCTATTCTTTCAAATCTTCTTTGTTTCCAGGCTCAAAATCTTTCATCATATTCATACGATTTTGGCTGATTTGACCCGTAATGTTTGTCAGTTCAAGACTGGCATTTTGACTAGTGATACTTGCCTGATGAATGGACAAACCAATACAGGCACTAAACATCAGCACAAATAAAATAATACCAATCAATATGGATCGGCCTTTACTGCGAAACACATTGCGAATCGCATTTTTAAAAATATACATTTTATCACTTCCTTTTCTAAAATTAGTTTAAAGAAAGTGACTGAAATAAAACTTAAAATTGGTTTTCCATGATCTCTACAATGGTTGTATCCAATTCTTTCATTCCATTTTTAAAAATTCCAATATTCATATCGACATCGATCAAAACGATTTCTTCATCTAATACTTGGGCTGCATGAGCTAAGCATAACGCCACACATACAGTTTTTGTGCAACTTAATGCAGAAGTTACATCTTGTTTTAATAATTGTATACATTTTGTTTTCGTTTAACATAAAATTACCATAAGTATTATACAAACAATTTACTGCTGAAGTCAGAACACTCGTAGCTTTTTGTCATGAGATGAATGACGTATGTAACTAGTTTTCAGCTGTTTCTATACGCGAACCATGATATAATATATACGTAGAATATATCGCAAAAAAGGAGACTTTGATATGTATACAGTACGCTTTCAATTGGAACTAAGTGGATCTGAGAAACGGTTTTTGTCGAAGTCTTTTTTCTATGCGAATCAGATACATAATCAATTGGTTCGATATGCTACAAACTGTTTGAATGCTTTGTTTCATGATAAAGAATATGTGGGTGCACGCAAAGCTTATGGTGAAGCTGAATTTTCTAAAAAGAAAGCATCTGAACTATTAGCTTCTGAAAAGAAAAAGAAAAAAGAATTGTCCAATATCATGTGTATTAAACAAAAAGAGTATAATCTTACGAAGACTTCTTTGTGTAAGTTCGTATCCAAAGAACAAAAGAAATACAAGAACTACATCAACTCTCATCAGGCACAGGCAGAAGCTGAAGCTGTATATAAGGGTGTAGAAAAAGTTCTTTTTGAGGATGGGCGTCATCTTCATTATCGAAGATACAACAGTTTTGACTGTATCAAACAAAAATGTGCTGCAACAGGAGTGCGTCTTTCAAGATGGGATACCATCTGTTTTATGAAACATTACTACAAGGTTCGTGTCCCAAAGAATGAATATATTCAGAACATTATTTCATCTGTTGATTTAAAAGAAGATGTTGTTTATTCATTTTTAAAGAGAATCGAATTTAACAGTGGATTCAAATATTATGTAGTGATCACACTTCGAGGTGATGCACCAAAACGAATCACGTTGTCAGAAGATGGTGGACATCGTACAGGTGTTGACTTTGGAACTTCTACGATTGCGACAGTCTCAAACAACGAGGTCCATCTGGAAGAACTGGCTCCAGAATCAGCCAAATATGAAAAGGAAATTCGCCATAAACAGAATCTGGTGGATGCCTCTATGCGAAAACATAATCCAGAAAACTACAACAAGAATGGTACAGTCAAAAAGGGAAAGCACAAGTGGGAAACAACAAGAAGGTGCAGACGTCTGAAACGACAGATACGCGTGCTCTATCGAAAACAATCTGCTTACATTAAGACTTCACACCATACCTTCATCAACAAGCTCTTAAAAAATACGAGTGAGTTGATCCTTGAGCCAATGAACTTCAAGTCTCTTCAAAAGAAATCAAAGAAGACAGAGCGTAAAGATGAGGCAACGGCAATTAAACAAAAAGACGGTTCTTTGAAAATGGTACGCAAATATAAACGCAAAAAGCGTTATGGACACTCTATCAAGAACCGTTCTCCAGGTCTTATGCAGGCCGATTTAAAAACAAAGGCAACACAGTATGGAATACCATACTACGAAATTGATATTCATCAATATCGTGCTTCACAACTTCACCATGATACGGGTGAATACATCAAGCCTACTTTAAGTGAAAGATTTAAAACGATTGAAGGACATAAAGTACAAAGAGATTTGTATTCTGCTTTTCTAATTTGTCATACTGACGATACATTGACTGCACCTGATTTTAAAACCTGTCATCTTGACTTTCCACATTTTGTAAAGATGCAGGATACATTGATTCTAAATAAGAAAAAATGTGGACACACAATGAAATCATGCTTTGGATTCTAGCATAAAGAATCTCTCATCCAGTCAGGTCTAAGGCGTAAGCCCTGCTGGATGCAGTATGAGTATACAGAGTACAGTCCACATGGATTGGAAATGCTCGAAAAACAAGAGCTATGCAAAGACTATATGCAAGGTCTAGAACCATGCTGAAAGCTTTGCGATGCTCCATTTCTCGCAATGAGAGAAAGAGAATCTCGTCATTTTAATGATGAGAGTACGTCAAGCAAATAAAGAATTTTTAGATATGGCTGGATATGAAAATCTAGATGTGTTCTTTAATGGCACAAAGAAAAGTTTCCGAAATTTAATTCGTGAAGACCAACAAAAAGCGGTAGAAACTAGTATTTGGAATCAAATTGAAAGTGGAAGTAAGAATGACTATATTCATTATCAATTAAGAAGACAAGATGGAACTTATATTCCTGTACTTGATCAAGGAAGAATTGTGGAAAGCAAACGTTTTGGTCGAGTTTTCTATGTTTTATTTATGGATTGGCAGGCAATGCAGTCGCATTATAGTGAAAAGTTTAACGCAAAAGATGTGCGATAATTTTTGTCACACATCTTTTTTCGTTTTATAATGAAACCATGAAAAATAAAAATTTAATTTATCAAATACTAATTAGTTTTGTGTTGGTTTCTGTTTTAACGAATATGGCATGTTTGTTTATTCGTAACAGCGTAATTCAACAAGAAAAATTAAAGGCAGAATATACAGTAAATTCAACAATCAATCGCGTTGAAATAAAGCTTGAGTCGTATATTGAAAAAGTAGGTTTTTTAAAGAAGACAATTGAGGCTGGAATTGATTTAGACGATGCTTACTTTGAATCTGTGGCATCTAGACTATATGGAGATGATCCGGCTGTTAAGACAATTGAACTTGCGCCAAACGGAATTATTCAAAATGTATATCCTTTTAAAGAAAATCAAAAAGCTATTGGCATGGATATGTTGGCAGAACATGAACGTAAAGAGGCTGCTACTTTGGCAAAAGATACAAGGAAATATACATTAGAAGGTCCTTATGATTTAAAACAAGGTGGAAAAGGAGCTTTATTATACGATCCAATCTATGTGAATGGTGAATTTTGGGGCTTTTCAATATTAGTTATTGATTGGGATGCATTCCTTACAGAAATTCATTTAGATGAGTTAGAAAAAGCTTCCTATGATTTTGTGATTTGGAAAAAAGATCGTGTCACAAAGGAGAAGATCATTATTTCTAAAAGCTCAGAAAATATAGGTTCAGATACATTGTTGGTGAAATGTGCACTTCCTAATAATAATTGGAATTTTGAAATCATTCCCAAAAATGGTTGGATCAACAAATATGAAATGATGAGTTTAGTTGTAGCAAGTATTATGATTGACTTTCTTGTGACGGCAGCCATTGCTCAGCTTGAGATTCGTCATAAAAAAGATTTAGAATATGCGACTCAAATTGAGATGGAGGCTAAAAAGGCACAAGAGGCAAGTGCAGCCAAATCCCGTTTCTTATTCAGTATGTCACACGATATTCGTACGCCAATGAACGCAATCATGGGATATACGGAATTAATGGAAAAGAATGTTGGAAATATTGAAAAAGAAAAAGATTATTTATCAAAGATTCGATGTTCGAGTACATTTCTTTTAGATTTGATTAATTCCATTTTAGAAATGGCACGTATAGAGAGTGGAAAAGAAACATTAAATATAAAGGTATGTAATATATATGATATTATTGAATCTTTAAATTCAGTCTTTGAAAAACAAGCCGAACAAAAAGGCTTAACCTATCAGTGCACCACTAAGATTCAACATCCATATGTATATTGTGATCAAATTAAGTTTGAAGAGATATTGTTGAATATCGTTGGAAACTCCGTTAAATACACTAAAAAAGGTATGGTTTTAATTCAAATAGAAGAAACAGAGTCTGGCCATTTTCAATGTATAATTCAAGATACAGGTATTGGAATGAGTGAAGCGTATTTGCCACATGCCTTTGAAGACTTTTCTAGAGAAAAATCGGGTACGCAAACGAGCGTAAAAGGTACGGGACTTGGTTTAGCGATTGTAAAATCTTTGGTTGAATTAATGAATGGTACGATTGAAATTTCAAGTCAAGTCAATCAAGGTACAACAACTCGAATTAAATTTCAGTTCGAAATAGCAAGTGAAAATGAGCTCGAGAATAATCAAGAAACGAATATTATAGATTTTAAGGGAAAACACATCTTACTTGCTGAAGACAATGATTTAAATGCAGAAATTGCGATGACACTTTTAACAGACTATGGATTGATTGTAGATCGCGTAAGTGATGGGGTTGCCTGTGTAAAACAGGTCAAAGAAAAAGAATATGATGTGGTTTTGATGGATATTCAAATGCCAAATATGGATGGCTATCAAGCTACACAAAAGATTCGTGAATTTAGTGATATTCCAATTGTTGCGATGAGTGCCAATGCCTTTGAAGAGGATAAACAAAAAGCATTATCCGTTGGGATGAACGGCTATATCGCAAAGCCAATCGATATGGATAAAGTTATTAAAACACTATCAAATGTTTTTGTGTTTAAATGTCCCGTTTGTGGAAAGTATACATTTCAATCCGGACCAGGAAGCTATGAAATATGTCCAGTATGTGGATGGGAAGATGATAAAGCACAATACAAAGATCCAAATTTAAAAGGTGGAGCGAACCACTTAAGTTTAAAGGAGTACAAAGAACAATATGAAAAGAATCATTAATAAATATTTACTCTTATTTTTTTGTATATTCTCACTAGTA
>NZ_DBMEXE010000106.1:0-5102 GCF_056804935.1 Holdemanella sp.
ATACTCATCCAATAATAATGTTTACCATTCAACATAAAATTATCATTTCGCATGATTTCAGGGAAATTAGAAATAGATACTTCATACAATCGATGATTATACGTCCTCATCTCTTTATGACTTACTGAATACTTTTCATCTACTTGATTTCCCTTGATTTCACAACGAATTGAACTTCTATTAATAGATAAATTTGAGGATAAATTTTCAATCAAATTATTTTCGTTATTTTCTTCAATAGTTTTGAAATTCAAAAATAATTTACATTCCCATTTTTCATCATAGTATGTCAAATATCTTTTTGACTCAACACTAAAAGTATCTTTAATCGCAACCAAAGAATGATTATGTTGAATTATATTTAATTTTTCAATATGCATCTAAAACCACCTCTTATGAAGGTAAAAAAAAGTAATCTTTTCGATTACTTTCTTAAACCTAATTTAGCGATCAATGCTTTGTAACGGTCTAAATCTTTACCCTTCAAGTAAGCTAACAATTTTTTACGACGACCAACTTTTTTCATCAATCCACGTTGTGAGTGGTAATCGTGTTTGTGTTCTTTTAAGTGTTCAGTTAAACGGTTGATTTCTTCAGTCAATACAGCGATTTGAACTTCAGGAGAACCTGTGTCACCTTCGTGTACTGCATACTCTTGCATAATTGCTTGTTTTTCAGATTTTAATAACATTTTTTCTTCCTCCATGTATATTAGTCCTTTTCTACCGAGCGAAAGGTTGGAAGTTTCCAGACTCTCAGTACAAAAGCTACTAAATGATATCATTCTATCATCATAAAATCAACTAGAATCGTATTTAATATTTCAAGTCCAGCATCATTTAAATAGATGCATTCCCCTTCGAAACAAAAATACTCACGATACGTATCTAATACAGTTGCATAATGATTTTTAAAATCATTCTGATATTTCAAATTCCATTCTCTTATATTCAATCCAAACTTTGTACGCAATGCCATCATAATCGCATCCATACCTCGTTCAGATAGTGGTTCAGGAATATATGTAGAACAAGGACCCAAAGAACAATACTTCTTTAAACTTGTCGTATTATCATAACGAATGCCATCAAGTCTTCCACTTGCACCACAGCCAAAGCCATAGAAGTCTTTATCTTGCCAATACGCTAAATTGTGTTTGGAATAATAGCCTGGCTTACAAAAGCTAGAAATCTCATAATGAATATATCCGGCTGCTTCAAGTGTTTTCGTAATATATTCAAACATATCTGCTTCTAAATCACTATCGATGGGTTCAACGCCTGTCTTTCCAAATATTGAATTTTCTTCAATCTGTAAAGAATAGATGGATAAGTGTGGTATATCTAAACTTAAAAATGTGGAAATATCTCTTTTCACATCTTCCATTGTTTGATTGGGAAGTCCAAAAATTAAATCAATGGAGAAATTATGAATCCCATTTTCTTGAATCCATCGAATCACATTCTTAGCCTGATTGGATGTATGTCTTCTTCGACAGACTTTTAATAGATCATCATTAAAGCTTTGTACACCCAAACTAATACGATTAACACCTAAAGAAACATAAGATGCTAATTTTTCTTCATCTAAGGATTCGGGATTGCATTCTACGGTAAATTCCTCAATATCTTTAGGAAAACAATTTCTTATCGATGCAAAATCATCCAAACTCAATACACTTGGTGTGCCCCCACCAAAATAAAGAGTATGAAGATTTGAAATCTTATACTCTTGAATTTCTTGTATTAACTTTTCTTTCCAAAGTGAAAAGAATTGTTCATTTTTTTGAATCCGGACAAAATCACAATACGCACATATCGAATCACAGAACGGAATATGTACATAGGCTGATGGTACCATTAGTCGTCATCCATACTTAAAACGGCCATGAAGGCTTCTTGAGGAATCTCTACCGATCCAACCATCTTCATACGTTTCTTTCCTTCTTTTTGTTTCTCTAACAATTTCTTTTTACGCGAGATATCTCCACCATAACATTTTGCCAATACGTTTTTACGCAATGCCTTAATGTTTGTACGTGCAATGATCTTTCCACCAATGGCTGCCTGCACAGGAATTTCAAATTGCTGCTTAGGAATCAAGTCTTTCAATTTTACGGCCATCGCATTACCGCGGTTGTACGCAAAATCTCTAAAGACAATCGTAGATAGGGCATCGACGATCTGTCCATTTAATAAAATATCCATCTTCACTAGACTACTTGTACGGTATCCACTAAATTCATAGTCAAAACTAGCATATCCTTTTGTACAAGATTTCATCTTATCAAAGAAATCATAAATAATTTCACTTAATGGCATTTGGTAAACCATCATCATACGAACATCATCTAAAACTTGAAGGTCTACATATTCGCCACGTTTTTTCTGACAAAGATCCATCATCGGACCTACAAATTCTTTTGGCACCATAATGTCACACTTCACATATGGTTCCTCAATATGATCCACTTTTTGAGGTTCTGGTAAAGCCGATGGATTATCGATTTCTTCCATAGTACCATCTGTTTTATAGACATGATAAATTACGGAAGGACTTGTTGCGATCAAACTAAGGTTGTATTCACGCTCTAAACGCTCTTCAACTACATCCATATGTAATAAGCCTAAGAATCCGCATCGGAATCCAAATCCTAAAGCTTGGGACGTTTCCGGTTCATAGTGTAGAGCCGCATCGTTTAATTTTAATTTGGACAAAGCTTCTTTTAAGTCGTCATAACGCGCATTGTCTACAGGATACAAACCACAATATACCATTGGATGCATTTCACGATATCCAGATAGTGGTTCACTTGCAGGATTGGATGCAACTGTAATCGTATCACCGACACGAACATCTTCAATGTTTTTAATGGCTGCACTGACCCATCCTACATCTCCACAATTCAATTGATCTTCCACAACTTCTTTTGGTGTACGAACACCGACTTCTGTGACTTCATATTCAGCACCAGTAGCCATAAAGCGAATCTTATCTTTTGGCTTGATGGTTCCATTCTTTACCGAAACAAAGGCAATAATTCCACGATAGGAATCATAGAAAGAGTCAAAGACTAAAGCTTGTGTAGGAGCATCTTTATCGCCTTTTGGACTTGGGAGTTTATGCACGATTTCTTCTAGGACTTTATCCACATTCAATCCAGATTTTGCACTGATTTCAACCGCTTCACTACAATCTAATCCAATCAAGTCTTCAATTTCTTTTTTTACAACCTCAGGCTGTGCACTAGGAAGATCCACCTTATTTAATACGGGTAAGATTTCCAAATCATTTTCTAATGCCAAATATACATTGGCTAAAGTCTGTGCCTGTACACCTTGGGCTGCATCCACGACTAGAATGGCTCCATCACAAGCCGCTAAAGAGCGAGACACTTCATATGTAAAGTCGACATGGCCTGGTGTATCAATAAGATGGAACAAGTAGTCTTGTCCATCTTTGGCATGATATACAAGCTGTACGGCGTTTAATTTAATGGTGATACCACGCTCTCTTTCTAGATCCATTGAATCTAGAATCTGATCTTTCATTTCACGCTTTTCAACCGTATCTGTAAGTTCCAAGATACGATCGGCTAACGTACTTTTTCCGTGGTCAATATGTGCAATGATACAAAAATTTCGAACATTCTTTTGATCCATAGATTTTCCCCTACTCTACAATATTTCCTACTAAGTTACGACCCTGTCCATTAAAGAAGCTTGCACAATCCATGACTGGCTTTCCTTCCATTTGACAAGTTTCAATCACAAGTGTACCCAAATGAAGGCCAATGCCAAGTTTGTTCTTGCCAATCTTGATAAGACGTCCAAACTCATTCTGTTCATCTAAATAACTTGCCTTTAAAATCTTAAATTTCTTTCCATTCAACAATACATAAGCACCTGGTGCATCTGAGAAAGCACGAATTTGATTCAAAATGTGTTCATCATCCTGATTTAAATCAATATGCTCTTCTTCTTTAGATAAAATAGGCGAGAATACAACCTGACTTTCATCCTGCTCTACATAGACAGCCTTGCCAGAACAAATCTCTTCAAAATGTTCCAGTAATAATTCACTTGCACAAATACCCATCTTTTCAAATAAAGATGTAGAATTGTCTTCAGGCAATATTTCAATTTCTTTTTGGGCTAAAACCGGTCCTGCATCCATTTTAGGTGCCATTTTCATTAAGGACATTCCACTTACTTTATCACCATTCCAAATGGCTCTTTGGATTGGGGCTCCCCCTCTATATTTAGGAAGCAAAGAACCATGAAGGTTCACACAACCATACACAGGAAGATCCAAGACTTCCTTAGGTACAATTTGTCCATAAGCACATGTCACAATTAAATCAGGGGAAAAATCAAGAATCGTTTGATAGTCTGACTTAATTTTAACAGGCTGAAATACAGGAATGTCATATTCTAAAGCCACTTCTTTGACTTCCGAATAGACAAGCTGTTGTTTTCTACCCTTTTTCTTATCCGGCTGTGTAACCACTAAGCCTACATGTATATCGTTTTCTAACATTGTTTTTAATACGACACTAGCAATTTTGGGTGTTCCCATAAAAATAATGCGTCTATTTTCCATAATATCACTCCAATACTAGAGTATTATAGCGTATTTTTTTGAAGTTGTGTTGCAATAAATCAGAAATTTTGCTATAATCCATTTGCAATTTATGTCAGGAGGTGCACTTCATGCCACAGATTAAATCTCAAAAGAAACGTGTTAGAACAAATAACAAGGCTCACAAATTAGTCGTATCTAAAAAATCAGCATTGAAATCAAGTATTAAAGCTGTATTAGCAGCTGTTGATGCTAAAGATAAAGAAGCTGCTGTAGCAGCTTACAACGACTGCAGTTCAAAATTGGACAAAGCCGTAGCTAAAGGTATTCACCACAAAAACTACGCTAGCCGTCAGAAAGCACGTTTAGCTAAAGCTATTAGCGAAATCGCGTAATGAAGGATTAAGAAGTCATATGACTTCTTTTTTTTATTATCGATAAAGTCACATTTAATAAAATGGGATATAGACATCATTAATGTCAAATAGGCTTGTACAATTTACCTGTAAGTGAGGTAATGA
>NZ_DBMEXE010000106.1:5112-5427 GCF_056804935.1 Holdemanella sp.
ATGAATAAAAAACCACAGGCTATTAGTGATCTAAAATACATGATACAATTTAAAGGTAGTCAATAAGTACGTGTCCTCGTACTTAGCTTTTGCTAAGTCTCGGACGTTTAATTTTGAAAAGTTCATGATATAATTCAGGTAGGCAAAAATCACAAAATTGTGCCACGTTAAAGAAAACCGACCTAGTCACTCGGTTTTCCTTTTTTTTGCAAAAAGTCACATTTAATAAAATGGGATATAGACATCATTAATGTCAAATAGGCTTGTACAATTTACCTGTAAGTGAGGTAATGAAATATGTGTACAGAATTTAAT
>NZ_DBMEXE010000107.1:0-5345 GCF_056804935.1 Holdemanella sp.
GTAAATTCATAAATTTAAGTTTTCTTAACCTAATACGGAAACCCTACAATAATTTAAAGCCGGTATTTTCACATAACCCTACACTATTTTAGAGCGCCTTTTTTAGACTTATAGTATAAGAATTCTCTATCTTTTTCTTTTTAAACCTCTTTAGATTCCACTTTGAAACCTTAAATATTCAAGGAAAGTAAAACCAATTGCTTACTTTATGATAATGAACATGTATGAATATATAGTATACCAATGGGCAACATTCATTAAAACAACTCTACTCGTCCTAATAGCATATCAATTAAATTGCAATGAAAAATACCATTTTCATCGTAAAAATTATGCGGTATATCCATGCGAACAATTATTTTTTTGAAGAAATCCTTCGCAAGCATTAGAGAAGCCAATTCAGAAGATGTTTTCTGTTCTGTGTCCATCCGAAATGCCGATTGAATATAGATTTTTCGATCCGCATCATTTACTACAAAATCTATTTCCTTCTGAAGATTTTTCCCATTGCTTCGATCCGTTACAACGCCAACGTCCACACTATAGCCTCTACGCATAAGTTCATTGTATATGATGTTCTCCATAATGTGACCTGGATCATATTGACGATAATTTAAACGAGCATTACGTAATCCAACATCTGTATAATAGTACTTGTTGGGGTACTGAAAATAAGTTTTCCCCTTAACATCATATCTTTTTGCCATGCTGATCAGAAAAGAATCTATCGTATGCTGCACATAGTTCGCGACCAAGGTAGAACTTATTTTTTCATTTTTCATACTAGTCAAGGCATTCGATATATTCGTGGGGTTTGTCAATGAACTTATCTGCGAAGCCAAAAAGTCCAATATATCGCCAAGAATATCTTCCCTTTCAATTTTGTTACGTTCCACAATATCTCTAATGTAAACTTCCCTAAAAAGAGAAGTCAAATAGTCCTTTTTATCTTTTTCATCTTCTAAAGCCAATAACCTAGGCATTCCACCATAAAGCATATAGGTATCTAACGCTTTTCTTTCATCCCCTTTAACATGCGAATAATATTCTTCAAATGATAGCGGATAAACATGAATCTGTGTTGCGCGCCCTCTGAATTCCGTAGCAATGTCATTAGACAAACCTTTAGAATTACTTCCAGTTACATAAACATCAAGATTTCTGTATGCTTTCAGTTCATTGAGCATATCATAAATCGTAACTGTAATTCCACCATTTTCTTCATCAACAACTTTAGTAGTATATTGTACTTCATCAATAAAAAGATAGAATTTTTCTTCTTTTTTATCACAAATCGCATCTTCTACATACTCGCAAAGAGTAATCGGGTTTCGATATTTGTAATATCGTCTTTGATCTAACTCAAACTTAAGAATATGGTCTTCTGGTACTCCCTGAGATAGAAGATACTCATAAAACAGGTCAAAAAGCATAACTGATTTTCCACATCTACGAATACCAGTGATAACCTTCACCTCTCCATTCCACATATTGTGAATCAATCGTTTCAAATAAGAATCTCGCTTAACCATTTTTTCACCTCACACTTGCGTCGTATTTGTCGCAACTTTCACCTGTAGTATACCAACCTATTCTAAAATTATCAATCCTTTCGCAATTTTATACATTAAACTTACGACGGATACGTCGCTAGTACAAGGTATGTACATCTTCAAAGACATTATTTCAACTGCCGCTCAAACATGTTTATCAAAATTATGTTTGATAAACACATCACTGGATCTTACAATTTCTAGTGAAAGACAACCATTATAAGCATATAGACTCTTTGTTTTTTCTACAGTAATGAATATGTACGAAATATGCATTCGTGTGAAATCCCCCGTTTATTATTGAACGCAAAAAAGGTAGGTGCACAACACCTACCAAGTTACGCGGGCTCATCACCCTAAGTTCATGAATCAGTAGCGGGCTCATCACCCTAATACTCATCTCTTACCAGCTTCCGCCGCCTCCGCCACCGGCGCCTCCACCAGAGAAGCCACCAAAGCTAGAGCCCATGCTATCGGCTGTACTTTTCATTTGTTCTGTTTGATAATCTAATAAATTCTCATGAATCGGTTCATACATACTTCTTGTCAGCATTCTGTAAAAGAAATAAGAAGAATATGGATCTGAATAATACGAATCATACCAATCGGGTTGTGCCAAAGGAATCGTACTAAATTTCTTTGTCCACATTTCAGAAAGTCCAAAGACCATCGCATATGGAATGACATCATAATAGTAAGATGGATTTTCCATAGACAATCTTTCCAATTGTGGTACTTCTGCTTTTTCAACAAAGTCTTTAAAACCTAATAGTTCTGGAGCCACAGTTTTGAAGTAGTTACTCACCACATTAAATTTAGAAACCAAAAGTATTGGTAGTGAAACAACCACAATGCCTATCATCATAAATTCAAATGGAACAATACTTAGAATCGAATTACATTGTCGATATATAAAGTATGCAAGAATTAAAATAAACGCAATGCTCAACACTTTCTTTAATACGCCTAGCTTATTCTTGTTAAATACTCCGGTTGCAGCTGCAGAATAATTTAAAACCATCATAAGCACAAAGCTAAATGTCGCAAGAATGGTTTCAATCAAATTATCTACAATACTATATCGAGTATTGAATAAGATACATACAATCATACAAATCATAGCTAGTATGGTTGTCACAAACCCATGATCAATACTTGATAATTTTTTATCGCCACTAAATTCATCATTCAAAGCTTCTTTGGCATCATCCATAGCCTTACCAAACTTACTTGATAGTTTCGATAATTTCACATTGTTTTTTGTTTTAAACAATCCGTTATAAATCTTCTTTTGATGTTTTAAAATAGGCGGTTCATGATTCTCCACTTTTGTAAGAACCAAGTCATCCTCCGTTTCAGAAATGGTTAAATATCCTTTACTAGCCCAATATGGAATCAAGGCCATTAAATCCTCTTGATCCACAGACTCATCCACAATCGTTCCAACCATAGCTGGATCCATATCTTTTGGTGGATAGAAATTCACAATTGGTGTAATATGCGCTTTCTTTAAAAGAAGAGCACGAATCAAACTGTATAAGCCAAATAAAACAGCTAAACCTAAAAAGATAAATGGAATCTTGGAAGTGGTTTGTTTGGCACCCACAAAATAGCCTTGTCTTAATTCACCAAAAAGAGTAATGGCTTGTTTAGCACCAATATCATAGGCAGAACCACTAATAGAATTAGAAGTAATGATGGGAGTCACATTTAAATCATTCGATTGATTTCCTAGACTTCCACTAAAAACTTGAATGTTTGACATTTCTTCATCCGTTAAAGCCTTTTCAAACTGAATATCAAAATTAAAATGAGAAATGGTTGTATCCCAATTGTTTCCAAGAACCGAGTAATAGATAAAATCCAAATCAGAATGATAATCTTCTGGAATGACAATCGTATATGTCAAAGTATATGTGTGTGGGCCAATGATCGTATAGTCTTCACTACCAATTTGAATGACACGATTTCCTGAATCAGAATCCACTTCATACTCATCATTTAAAACTGCGATATCTTTGATTTGCAATTTATACTTTTCATCTCGATTGATATACATCGTTTCTGGAATATTACGATAAATCCCATGACGATAACTTGAGAAGTTAACATCAATCACTTCTTTGACATCAATCGTATTGTTTGAATGATATATCGCATTTACTGTATAGTCATCAATCGTATACCCTCCATCATCAGCATATACATCGATACATCCAAAGCATAAAATAAATGCGAATAAGAAGGCCAAGACCTTCTTAAAATTTAACTTGAACATTTTCTCTTTCCGAAGCATTGGCCACTTCAAACATTGTCTTCTTTTCAAAATGGAATAAAGATGCCACAATATTTGTCGGAACACTCATAATCACATCATTATATTCACGAACTAATGCATTATAGTATTTACGAGAATTTGCGATATCCTCTTCGACATTCTTCAATTGATTTTGAAGATCCATAAAATTCGTGTTGGCCTTTAAATCTGGATATTGTTCAGCCACCGCAAAAATTCCCTGAATGGCATTTGTGATCTTATTTTCACTATCCATAACATCCTTTGATGTTTTCGCCATATTTCTTTGGGCAATCACTGAACTCAATGTATCCGCCTCATGTTTCGCATACCCCTTCACGGTTTCAACCAAGTTAGGAATCAAATCAAAACGTTTCTTCAAATACACATCCATTGTAGAGAAGCCTTCATCCACTCTATTTGATAAACGAACAAGCTTGTTGTAGCTTGACATCACAAACAATACCAACAAGACGATTAATACAATAACAACAATAATTAAGATCATAATAAAATCCTCCTGACAAAATTATACCTCAAATAAACAAAAAAAAGTAGAAGCATAACACTTCTACCCTTACTCATATATATTACCAGTCTGTCGCAATATCTAATTGAGTATCTGAATTTTGCGTAAAACTACCTGTATCACAGACGATTCCCTGTCCTAATGAAGTATCTACAATAGATCCTCTAGGATACTTATTTAAATCGGCTGCCACAATAACATAATCCCCTAACATCTTCGCACCATCTTCACGAACCCAATAATTATCATTATTTCCCATACCACGCATAATGTCGACTACCCCTGACATATTTAAGTTGTAGTATGTTTCCTTTCCATTAGGCCCATAATATACACCACCCGATGCAGTAAGTGCATTCGCATTACTTACATATTGTGCGTATGATGGTTGCGAATAAACGACCTGAGTCACCGCATTATAATTATTCTGAACGAATGTTACATCATTCAATAAATCCGGCTGCTCTAAGATCATTTCTTCAACGCTTTTCGACTCTTCTTGTTTCTTGCTAGATTCTTCCTCGATATCTTGAATCTGTTCTTCGAATTTCTTTTTTAACTCTTCCGTTCCGTTTTTTGTATCCACACGCATTAAAATGTTTGTATCCGCATTATTCGTTTTGGCATAAACCTTACTTTCTTCCCCAATAACTGATGATGTTGTTAGTACTGTTAATGCTAATGTCGACAACAATAAACCCGAAACCAATCCTTTTCTTACTACACTACTCTCTAAATTTTCTTCTTTTATAAAGTTCAAAACACCCTCCAATCTTCCCCCTTGGCCTCATAAAATACGAGGCGGTTGTCCACCAAAAAATGAACAACAACACTTAATACTATACACAATTCTTAAAAAAAAGCAAATTTCGCCACTAAAAAATAGTGATTACGCATGAAATGATCTTCAAAATTTCGCGATTTAAGATTATTTATTTTTTTATGCACTTTAATAGTGTATTGGTGT
>NZ_DBMEXE010000108.1:0-5309 GCF_056804935.1 Holdemanella sp.
AATTGTAAATTTGCATAATATTCATTCCACCCTTGATCAATTTGATTTTTAGAATTCTGGAGCTTAATTTCATTACTTTGAATCTCTGCAAGACCCGAATCAATCTTATCTTGAGCATCATTTAATTTATTTTCTGCATCATTCAATTCATCGTTTGCTTCCTGTTTTTTTTCATCTAATTTAGATTGATAAGACTGAATACGTACATCGATTTGTTTGTTTGCAATTTTTTTGATTCTTTTTAATACAGGATCAACAACATCAAAATATGCATCGCTATAACAATCTAATTCTTTTGCACCCTTAACACAAACATCAACTTCTGTATAATAATCCTTTAAAACATTTGAATTTTGTATATATATAAAAGAGTTTACCGTTCCTGATCCAATATTACTTGATCCTTTCTCATAAGATAAGTAATTCGGATTATAACAAGTACCTACAATTTTATATTTTGTGTTTTTCAAGGAGTTAGATAAAGCTTCATCTGTACCACTCTGTAATTTGATTGTATCTCCAATATGGAAAGTGCCATATAGCTTATTCGTTGCAGAACTAGCCTCAATCAAACACTCATTTTCTCTTTCAGGCATTCTTCCTTCGACTACACGGATCTTATTCATCTTTTGATCAATCTCATAAGAAATGACTTTAATAACCATTTGTGTTGAATCAATTTGAGACAATGTATCCATTGAAAAGTTTGGCTGTACGGCTTTGACACCTTTTAATTTTTGAATGGCCTTTACATCTTTCTTGGTAAGTCCCAAAGTTGAATAGATTTGTATATCTTGAACATTATATTTATCAAAATACATATCGGCACTGTTTTTCATATCCGGTGCACTCGCTTTAATGCCGGCAAAGAATGCCACACCAATTGCGACAATACAAAGGATAGATAGAAAACGACCGAGGGAGATTTTAATTTCACGGAAAATATCTTTTAAATAAGAAGAAGGCATATTAATACTCTATGTCATTTACATCCATAGGATGCTCATTACATGTAATACTTTCAATTTTTCCACTACGAACTTTAATGACCTTATCTCCCATTGGTGTTAATGCTAAGTTGTGGGTAATAACTATGACAGTTTTATTTTGCGTTCTACACGTATCTTGTAAGACCTTAAGAACCTGTTTACCTGTTTGATAATCCAAAGCACCTGTGGGTTCATCACAAAGTAAAAGCTTTGGGTTTTTAGCTAATGCCCTTGCGATTGCGACACGCTGCTGCTCACCGCCAGAAAGCTGGCTAGGGAAGTTGAACATTCTATCTTTTAGTCCAACAAGTTCTATAGTTTCATCTATATCAAGTGGTTTCTTACAAATTTGTGTTGCAAGTTCAACATTTTCGCGAAGAGTAAGATTTTGAACTAGATTATAAAACTGGAAAACAAATCCAACATCATATCTTCTATAAAGTGTCATATCCTTTTCTTTATAAGAACTGATTTCACGACCATCTACAATGATTCTTCCTTCACTGACAGTATCCATTCCACCCAGTAGATTTAGGATAGTACTTTTACCAGCACCACTGGCTCCTGCGATAATCACAAACTCGCCTTGTTGTATTTCAAAACTCACATCATCTAACGCATGTATGTCGATTTCGCCCATATGATAAGTCTTTTTTACATTTTCAAAAGAAATGAAAGCGCTCATACAAATCACCTCAAACTAATTATATCAGACATTTGAGAAAATTAATATTTCATGTTAGGATTAGGATGATTTCAAAAAAAGGAGGGTTTTAATGAAGGTTCGAGTATTGACAGAAAGTGGTTGTGGATTAACCAAACAAGAAGCACAAGCGTTAGGAATTGATTTTTTACCTTTACAGGTTCAAATAGAAGATAAAACATATTTAGATGGGGTGAATTTAACAGTAGAAGAATTAAATTCATTCTTAGAAAGAGGCTTTATGCCTCAAACAAGCATGCCACCATTAGGCGATATTGAGGCTTTATTAGAATCATATAAAAATAATGGTATTACGGATGTTATTTTGATAACTCTATCAAATGGATTATCAGGAACAAATCAGGCAATACAGGCATCTGGTAAATGGCATGGGGTTAAAATTCATACATTAGATATATATACTACTTTAGGTGTGGAAAAATATTTGGTGTTATCAGCTCAAAAATTAGTTGAACAAGAAATACACCCAGAAGAAATCATTTCACGTTTAAAAGACAGCGTAGATCATTCACGTGGTTTTTTAATTCCAGAAGATTTAGATCATCTAGCTAAGGGAGGACGATTAACTCCAATGGCAGCTAAGCTTGCAGGAATGTTGAAAATTAAACCAATCTTGGAAGTATCTAAAAATACTGAAGGAAAAGTCGATGTTTTTGATAAAGTACGTACAATGTCCAAAGCTATTAAAAAAGCTGTTAAAGTGATTTCAAAAGATGCGAATGCACAAGATTATGAATTTTATGTATTAAATGGAGAAAATCAAGAAGGTACACAAATTGCGATAGATGAGCTACACGATGTGTTTGGCGAAGATATTCAAATTCATACAGATCCAATGTATGCCGTTATTGCAGTACACACAGGATTAGGTGCTGTAGGCGTTCAATTTGTGAAAAAAGTAAAGGGGGCCTAGCCATGAAGATTGCATTTGTGACGGATACCGGAACAGGCCAGCATCCAGACTATTGGAAAGAAAAAGGAATTTATTGTCTTCCATTACAAATTACTTGTGATGGTGAATCAAAAGATGAATATACCGAAATTACATATTCTGAAGTGATTCAAAAATTACATGAGAAAAAGGTTTTAAAAACATCTTTACCAAGTTTAGGCAAAATTCAAGATTGTTTTGAAGAATTAAAAAATGAAGGATATGACACAATTTTTGCGGTTCCTATTTGTCGAGGATTATCCGGAACATTAGATTCTATGGAAATGATTGCAAATCAATTAGAAATGAAATTTGTAGGCGTTGACTGTTATTGCACAGCGGTTGAACAAGGATGTATGATTGAGACAGCTAAAAAGATGTATGAAGCAAACATTCCAATTGATGAAATTATTAAAAAACTACAAAGCATTGCGGATAGTTGTGAAACTGTGTTGTTGTGTGATGATTTAGATCATATGAAACGTGGTGGAAGATTGACACCAATGGCTGCGGCACTAGGTGGTTTATTGAAAATCAAACCTGTTTTACACATTGGTAAAAGTACGAATGGAAAAGTAGATGTATTAGATAAAGTTCGTACAATGAAACGTGCTCAAGATCGTGTTATTAAACATTTAAAAGAATTGAATGTAGATTCTAATTATACATTTATTGTTGCGCACGTTGATGCATTAGATGCTGCAAAAGAGTATGCTCAAAAGATTGAAAGCCAAATAGAAGGCGCTAAAGTAAAAGTAATCAATTTAGTAAGTGCAGTCGGAATTCATACGGGACTTGGCTGCTTAGCATTACAAGTGTTCAATGAAATGAAAGACTAGAAGTATCAAGAATGATGCTTCTTTTTTCTTCTTCACTATAAGAAAAACGCCTATATCCATTGGATAGGCGTTTCATTGTTTTTAATTAGATATTCATTCGCAAGCTTAAAATGATTGTTTCCAAAGAAACCTCGATAAGCACTTAAAGGACTTGGATGCGGACTTGTAAGAATTAAATGTTTTGGATTTGTTAGTAATTTCTTGGCCTGGATAGCCTTAGATCCCCATAATAAAAATACAACAGGGCCATCCTTTTCATTGATCCATCTTAAAGCTTCATTTGTAAAATTCTGCCATCCTTTATCTTGATGAGATAAAGGTTTATGCTCTTCAACTGTAAGGATAGTATTCATTAATAGTACTCCTTGTTTAGCCCAGTCGGTCAAATCACCCGTGCGATGTACAGGAGTTTGATACTCATTTTCTAGTTCTTTATACATGTTTTGTAAAGATGGAGGTAAAGGAAAGTTGCTTGGTACACTGAATGAGTAACCTTGAGCTTGTCCTGGACCATGATATGGATCTTGTCCTAAAATAACAACTTTTGTATCTTTTAAAGAAGTTGTTTTAAAGGCTGCAAAAATATTTTCTTTTGCAGGATAAATATTTTTTGTCTTATATTCCTTAGCTAAAAAATAGCGTAAATTTAGTAAATAATCTTTTTGTATTTCTTGATCAAACAGTTGATCCCAGTCATTATGCATAATCATGTGATTCACTTCTTTCTTTAGTGATATAATAATACCATGAATGTACAAGAGAAAATTAATAAAATGGAAAATTGTCGTGGAAAAAACCATGACCTATTAGAATTCAGACAATGGTTAACGGATGCAATGCCAAATCATACAGCCTTAAAAAAGATTCAGGTAGCTGGTACAAACGGAAAGGGAAGTACTTCAATTTGGCTAAGAGATTTGTTGATGAAAAAAGGATATAAAGTAGGGGTTTTTACATCTCCACATTTGATTCATCATACAGAAAGAATACGCGTGAATGATACATGTATTACTTTAGCTGATTGGGAAAGAATCTATGATCAATATGAAGAGTTATTCTTATTACATAAGATGACAATGTTTGAAATGGATCTATGGATGTCAATGGCCTATTTTATTGAACAACAAGTTGATTACTGCATTATTGAAGCTGGGATGGGTGGTCGTTTGGATGCGACAACAGCTTTGGATTATAAAGCCTGCTTAATTACTAATGTAGGACTTGATCATACGGAATATTTAGGGGATACATTTGAACAAATCGCTTATGAAAAATCAGGTGTATTTAAGCCAAATGTTCCTGCTTTGACAACCGAAGATAAACCGGAATGCCAAAAAGTAATGGAGCTTGTTGCAGATTATATGAAAACACCACTATGTTTTATTGATTGTCAAGAAACTGATGTATTGAGATGGAATGGTATGACATTTCATTTGAATCCACCATTATATCAGGCTAAAAATTTATCTCTAGCATTAGAAACGTTGAATGTACTGGGAATTTGGCTCGAAGAAAATGAAATTCAACAGGTAATTGATCATTTTCAATGGGCAGGCAGATATATGGTTCTTAGAAAAGATCCATTGGTTTTATTAGATGGAGCACACAACGTACATGGAATAACAGCGTTGATACAATCTTTGAAGGATTTTACAGGAAAGATTTATTTTTCGGTATTAAAAGAGAAGGATGCACCGCATATGATTGAATTACTTCAATCCATTAGTAAAGACATTACATTAGTAGAAATATCGAGTGCTCGTTTATATCCATTAGAAGAATTAGGGTATCCTATTATTACAGTGGATGAGTTGATCTCAAGACTT
>NZ_DBMEXE010000109.1:0-3879 GCF_056804935.1 Holdemanella sp.
AAATTGTATACAACCACTTATGAATCTGTTTCGTCTTATATAGTGAGGAGGCAGAAATATGAGTTAGAAAAATATAGTTGTCGAGTTGAGATTGATTTAGAAAGAAAGAAGGTAACGAAATGAAAAATAGGAAACAAACATTAACAAGTTTAGCAGCTGCTAGTATGGTTTTGACACAGGCTGGTCAAATGAGTGTATTTGCGAAAGAAGAGCCTATGAAGGATTTATCAGAAAAGGAAGAGGTTGGGGTTGAAAAGTCACAAAAGGAATTGTTAGAAGAACAGATCAAGAATACTTTGGATAGGGTAAATGAGGCTAAAAAAGAGTTTGAGATGGCGCAGGAAACGTATGAAACTTATAACAAGAATGATTATGTATTGGCTGTATCAAATAGAGAATTGGCTGAAAAAAATTATTTAAGTGCAAAGGATGATGCGCAAGAAGCGATTGTTTCATCTTTAGAAAAACAGATTCAAGAATTAGAAGTGAATCAAGCAGCTTTAAAAGAGGCGAACACAAAAAAGAAGGATTTAGAATCAAAGCTTGATGATGCGAATAAGGAGTTGTTGCAGGCACAAAATGATTTAGTTTTAAAACAGAAGGAATATGAATCTTTATTGGCAAATACTTCACAAGAAGAGATTGAGCAGCGTGTAAATGAGTTAAAGACTCAATTAGAGAGTGCAACAGTAGCTTATCAAGAGGCAACAAATAAAGTGAGTGAGCTTTCAAGTGCAAAAGAAGAGGTTGAGGTTAAAGTATTAGGGTTACAGTCTGCTTTAGAAAATGCAAAGGTTGAGTTAACGGATGCTAAGAGTGATGCTTTGAATGCTCAAAATGAATATGATGTTGCGAATGCGGATTATAATGAAAAGCTAGAAATTTATAATGGGGCTAGTGATCCAGAATTAAAGGCGGAATATGAAAAGCAGGTTGTTGAAGCAGAAAATGCTTTGGAGGTTGCTCAAAATAATTTGCAGGTTGCGTTGAGTGTTCAACAAAGTAAAGAGGATGCTGTTTTAAGTGCTGAGGCAAATGTTGCTGCGGTAGAAAATGAGATTCGTGATTTAGAGGTTCAGATTGGGGCAAAGGAAAATGAATTGTTGAATTTAAATGAATCGATTGCGAGTGCTGAAAAGGAATTAAATGCAGCTAAGGATCAATTGACGAAGGCTATAGAGACTAAGCAAGGCATGGAAGAGGTTTTAAAAAATGTTCAAGTGGCTTTGGATGATGCGAAAAGAGAAGTAGAAGAACAACAATTCAATGTAGATAAAGCACAGTTGGATATGGATGCCCAACAAAAGATTGTGAATCAATTGCGTATGGATAAGGAGCAGGTGAGTCAAAAGATTGCGTTGGGTTCTAAGGGTTTCTTTGAAGCATATGGGTATACGAATGCATTAAAGGTGTTGGAACAGAATAGTAAATATACCCAGATTGGTGATGAAAATGATGCGACGAGTTTAGAAAACTTTAAAAAGGCAATTTCTATGGTTAGAACGGGAAATGCGTTACGTACTTCGGATGATAATTTTAAAGGGTTGGATCCTTTAAAGGTGAATGCTGAAATGTTTGCGGTTTCTCAGGTGCAGGTAAATCAAATGGCTAAGACAGAATATGGTCATACGAAATTGTATCGTGTGAGTGAAAATGCTGCCGTTGAATATGAAGATCCTTATGTTGGTTGGTATACAGAGGAGAAGGCTGTGTATGATTATCTTCAACAGAAGGGTTGGGATATAAATGATATTAGAGATTCTCAAGGAAATTATATTGATTTAGATAAGGCAAATGAAATTGTAGAGGCTTTGAATTTTCCAGATATTCGTTGGGTTCAGGTGGGACATTATACGAACATGTTAAATTCAAAATATAATGTAACTGGTACAGCGTGGATTGAGGGAAAAACTTCAAATGGATATAGTAGAAATTCAAATCAGGTGTTCTATCGTTTGGATCCTGCTAGTTTACTTACAATAGATGAGTTTGAATCACAGTTTAATGAATATTATGATTCATTAATGAATGCGGATGGTGCATATGAAGATGCGAATGTGGTTTTGAATGGGTTAAAGAATGAATTGTATGCGCAGAATGCTTTATTGACTGAGAAACAGAATAAGCAGAGTTCTATGGAAGTGAATAAGCAAGATGCAGAAAACAAAGTAGGAATGGCTCAAAATGAGGTAGATCGATTGTCTAAAGTTGTTCGTGATAAACAAAAGAATTTGGATGACTTGTGTATGGATGATGCATCATTGAATGTTGTGAATGAGTTGAATCGTTTAAAGGCTTTGAAATCCAATAAAGAGTCGTTAGACTTGGTTCATGCTCAACAAGAGGTCGAGAGTGTTAAACAAGAGAGTGCTGAAGCTGGTGTAGATGTTAATAATAAAGAGGCTTTAGTTAAAAATGCGCAGATGGAATTGAATAAGAGAAATAGGATTTTAGAGGAAGTAGATAAAGGGTTAGAGACAGCGTATACTAATTTAGAGATTTCTAAGAATGTATTAAAAGAAAAGGAAAGTGCATTGGATGTTGCGAATACAGTTTTGAGCAAGAAGGAATCGAGTGTATTGTCAAAAGAGAATGAAGTGGGTTATGTAAGTGAGAGTTTAAAGGGTATTTCTAGGGATTTAGATGTAGCAGATGGGGTTGCTGAAAGAAAAAAAGATGAGATGGATACTATAAATAATAATTATGAAGCTTCTTTATCTGTTCAAAATAGATTGAATAGTACGAGTGATTCAATTGTTGAGTTAAATACTAGAATTCAGGAATTGGAAAGTGTGATCCCTGAAATAAGTAATAATAGAGTGTCGAATGATTTAGTTGTGAAAAATATGAACAATAGAGTTGCAGAATTAGAATCATTAAAATTAGAGATTGAGGAAGTTAAGTCTGAATTTGATTCTTTTGTGGCTGGACATCCAGTAGGGGCTTATGCATTGCATAGTGATTTAGTGAAGTCTTTATGTGAAAAGATGGATGTGATGAAAGAGTCTTATAGAAGTTATGAAGAAGCTATAAAGGTTTTTGAAGAGGCGGATGCATTAAATGCAGAGAATGTAAAAGCATTAGATGTTGCAAGTCAGAAGTATGTTTTGGCTCAACTAGATTTAGAAAAAGCAAACAAAGATTTGAGTGATTACTTAGAAGAAATGAAGGGTGTTGAAGAAACAGAAGATAAGAAAAGTGTAAATACAGGGGCACAAACAGCATTCGGATTATATGCATTAGGTGGTGTATTAGGAGTTGCTGGTGTAGCGGTGAGCGGTAAACGTGCTCGTAAAGAAGATTAATCTAGTTAGAGTTAAGACTTGTAGAAAGCAGATTGGAGATAGAATCTGCTTTCTTTGAATGGTAATTGAAAATCATGTTAGAAAAATTGTTATTAATTGATAAGTGAGTTGGTGTTCATATGATGATTTATGGTTAGTTTTTACAAAAATTTAAATGTGTGTTGTTGTTTTGAAAAAAATATTGAACTAAAATGTGGTCAAAACCAAAAGTAGGGAGTGGAATTAAATGAAAAAGAATACTGTTTTAACGGCTGTTGCAGCTACATCTATGTTGTTAACTCAGACAAGTCAGTTTACTGTTCTTGCCAAGGAAGAAGTAAAGAATACTTCGTCTGATATTGAAAAGCAACTTAGCAAAAAAGAGCTTTTAGAAAAAGATGTTAATGAGGCCCAAAAGAAGGTTGATGATGCGAAGGCATTGTTAGATCAAAAGAAGGCTGAGTTTGAAGAATATTCTAAAGAGAATAAGGAAGCTTTGGATTCTGTAACCAATGCACAAATTACTTATTCAAAAGCAGATCAAAAGGCGAGTGAAGCTATTGATAGTGAAACGCAGGCTAAATTAGCTGAATTA
>NZ_DBMEXE010000109.1:3889-5200 GCF_056804935.1 Holdemanella sp.
ACAAAGAAAAAAGAATATGAAGATTATAAGAAGCAATGTACGGATTTAGATGAACTCAACCAAAAAGAGCAAGAATATAAGGATGCTAAAAATGCGTATGAAACAGCTTCAAAAGAGTTAGAGGCTGTTGAAAGCGAAAAAACTTCAAAAGAAAATGCGTTGAATGAAGCTAATGCTCAATTAGAAATCGCAAAAGCAAATTATTCAAATGCAACTTTAGCTAGAGAAAATGCTGAACAAGATTATAAGACAGCTTTGAATGATTATAATACAAAGTTAAAAGAATTAGGTGATGCAGCAACTGAGGAATCGAATGCAACTACAGAGTTAAATTTGGCAAAAGATGCTGCTGATAAGGCACAAAAGGCTTATAATGTTGCCTTAGCTTTTGAGCAAAGTGCACAACAATTGGTAAAGGACAAACAGAGCATTGTAGATGGTCTTAATATAGAAATTAGTAATATCAATTCTAAAATTACTGACTTAGAAGGTCAAAAGGCAGATGTTGCTGCTGCTATTCAAAAGAAAGAAGAAGAATTAAAAAAATTAGAAGAAAATAAAAATACGGCTGATAAAAATGTAACGGATGCAAGTGATAAAATTACTGCTCTAGAAAAGGAATTAACAACATTAGAAAAAGCAATTACTAGTCAAAATACTGTGATTAGTAATATTCAAACTGAATATAATAATAAAAGTGCAGAAGTTAAAAAACTAGAAACCATTGCACAAAATACTGCAGCTACTATCGCAAAAGGTAGTTTGGGATTCTTTGAATCATTGGATCCAACCGACAAGTCTGGGGCTCAAGCTGTTTTAAACGGATACATCCTTGAGTCAGATGGAAAATTAGATAGTGAATTAATTAAGTATACTGAATTGGGTGCTGAAAAAGATGCAACAAGCCTAGAAAATATGAAGGCTGCTATTGAATATTTAAAAGAATGTAATGCGATTCGTGAAAAAGATGGAGTGGCTCCTTTAAAGGTAGATTACTATACTATGGCATTAACTCAGTTAAAGGCAAACTGGTCCGCAAAAACGGATAAAGGTCATTATTCTGGATTATATTGTAATGGTGAAAATATTGCCAATGGTTATGGTGGAGAAAATAATAGTCCATTTAAGGGTTGGTATACCGAAGAAAAAGTAGTGTATGACTATATTTGTAAAAAATATGGAACAGGATTATCTGAATACGAAGCAAATACATATGCTGAACAAATTCAAAATAATCCTACATTATTAAAAGAAGCAATTGATGCTTGTGGATTCTATTATTATACACCTAACAAATATATGACTGAAGAT
>NZ_DBMEXE010000110.1:0-5159 GCF_056804935.1 Holdemanella sp.
CACTTAAGATGTTTAATACTTTACTGGCAATACCTGAATGTGTAGAAATACCAAGTCCTACTAAAGACAATTTGATGTATCCAAGCATTTGATGTACAGGATACTCCTTTGAGGCATGTTCCATGATTTGATTACTTTGTTCTTCAGAACAATATAAAGTAAAGTTGGCTAGGCCTTCATCATCTAATTGTTGTGAAATTGTATCTAGGTTGATATTTAAATTGGAAATCATCTTAAATAGTTTTCCTAAATAAACACCATCGTTAGGTAAGTGCATAAAGCGCATGATCGCATAGTCATCTTTTACACTTAAACCTGTAATTGGCATATCTTCTAATTCTTTATGCATAATCCAAGTTCCTTTCTCTAAATCTGTTTCCAAAGCTTTTCCTAAGAAAAGGGGAACATTATATTTACTAGCAAGTTCGACGCTTCGAGTTTCTAATACTCCAGCTCCTAAACAGGCCATCTGCATCATTTCTTCATAAGAAATGGATTTTAATTTTTTAGCACGCGTATATAATCTCGGGTCAATTGTATAAACTCCATCTACATCGGTAAAGATATGGCATTGATAGCCAAGTTTTGCGGCAATCGCAACCGCTGTTGTATCACTTCCGCCACGACCTGAAGTAGTGATGTCTCCATATTCAGTAGCACCTTGAAAGCCGGCTACAACAACAACTTTTCCTTGATCCAAATGAGCTTGAATTGTAGTTGTATCAATATCTTTGATCAAAGCACGAGAATGGTGTTTACTAGTAAGAAAACCTGCTTGATAGCCAGTTAAACTGATTGCATCCAAACCTATTGAATTCATCGCAATCGCAAGAAGTGTAATTGTTTGTTGCTCACCCGTAGATAATAAAGAATCCAATTCTCGTTTGTTTGGATTGTTTGTGACACTATGAGCTAATTCTATTAATTTATTTGTGGTTTTTCCCATGGCACTCGCAACAATGACTAGATTGTGACCTTGTTCTTTCATGTGTTTGGCATGAAGTGCAATAGCCTGAATTTGTTCAATTGTTCCAACGCTGGTTCCACCATATTTTTCAACTATATTCATATTTTATTCTCCAACTACACTATTTTAGCATATAAAAAGCTGTCTTAGACAGCTTTTGTTCCATCAATATATACATTTTTTATTGTATTATTTAAATCAATCAAACTTTTTGTACAAATTATAAAGTCAGCATCTTTGCCAGGTTTAATAGAACCAACTCGATTCTCTAAATGTAAGATCTTAGCTGGATTGATTGTGATGGCCTTGATGGCTTCTAACTCTGGTAGTCCTGCCTTATGTGCAAGTGCAGCATTTAATGGCAGATATTGTTGGGGATTGAATGGGGAATCGGTTGTGATCGCAAACAAGATTCCTTTTTCATACATCTTATTTGGAGTTTCAAACGAATCGTTGGCACATTCAAACTTATCTTTATGACAAAGACTTGGTCCACAAATACATGGAAAACCACTCTCTTTGATTTGATCTAGAATTGCTTGTGAATCTGTCGCATGATCTAAGGTGATTTCAATATCGTATTCTTTTGCGATACGAATTGCCGTTAACATATCATCGGCTCTATGAGCATGACACTTTAAGGGAATTTCTCTTTTGACAACAGGAATCATCGCTTCTAGCTTTTGATCATAGTCTACATCTTTATCAGATTCTTTTTTCTTCATGTATTCCTTTGTCTTTTCTAATGTTTCTCTTAATAATGCACTAATCTGCATACGCGTATCAATTTTCTTTCCTTTGTAGCAATTCTTTGGATTTTCACCAAAAGCCGCCTTCATCGCAATTGGATTTTGAATGGTCATTTCATCGATACAATTTCCTTTTGTCTTATATGCAAAGAATGTACCACCAATCACATTGGCACTACCAGGTCCTGCAGCTACCGTTGTGACTCCTGCTTCTAATGCAGTTTGTACAGTTTCATCCATTGGATTACAACCATCAATGCCACGCATGTTTGGAGTGATTGGATCTGTGATTTCATTTAAATCATTGCCCTCAAAACCAATAGCCGTTTCTTCCATGCCCAAATGACAATGGGCTTCTACCATGCCTGGATACACATTGAATCCCGAAAGATCTTGGATATCTTCATCTTTGGGTTCTAAATTCTTCCCAATTTCTGTAAATACACCTTTATCGACTCTAAAATCACCGATAAAGGGTTCTTCTTCCATGGTATAAATAGTGGCGTTTTTAAAAAGCATTAAGCGGCCTTCTTTCCGTCGACATAAACAGCTTTGATTTCATTTGTAGTATCTAGAATGTTCTTTGTACAAATCACAAAGTCAGCGTCTTTACCTTCTTTGATTGAACCTAAACGATTGTCTAAGCCTAAGATTTTAGCTGGATTGATTGTGATGGCTTTAATAGCTTCATATTCAGGAAGACCAGCTTTAGCGGCTAGAGCAGCACTTAAAGAAAGGTATTGTTGAGGCACTACAGGAGAGTCTGTAATGATTGAGAATAAAATACCAGCTTTATATAGTTCGTTTGGTGTTTCAAATGACATATTCGCAAGCTCAAATTTTGATTTGTGAGTCAAAGCAGGTCCACAAATACAAGGGAATCCACTTTCTTTGATTTGAGGAATGATACAACGAGCATCTGTAACATGATCTAATGTTACTTTAATATCATATTCTTTCGCAATGCGAATCACTGTTAAAATATCATCGGCTCTATGACAATGGCACTTTAATGGAATTTCTCTTTTGACAACAGGAATCATCGCTTCAAGCTTTTGATCATAAGCGACATCTTTTCCAGCTTCTTTTTTCTCCATATATTCTTTAGTCTTAGCTAGAGTCTCTCTAAGTAGTGCACTAATTTGCATACGCGTATCAATTTTCTTTCCTTGATAACAACGCTTAGGGTTTTCACCAAAGGCTGCCTTCATAGCCAAAGGATTTTGAATGCTCATTTCATCAATACAGTTACCTACGGTTTTATACGCAAAGAAAGTTCCACCAATCACATTGGCACTACCAGGACCTGCAGCTACCGTTGTAACTCCACCTTTTAATGCGGATTCGATTGTTTCATCCATTGGATTACATCCATCAATACCACGCATATTTGGTGTGATTGGATCTGTGATTTCATTGACATCATCACCTTCAAAACGAATGGCTGTTTCTTCCATACCTAGATGGCAATGACTTTCAACTAAACCAGGGAATACATATAGACCATTTAGATCTTGCACATCTTCACCAACATCTGGTGTCAAATCTTTTCCTACTTGTGTAAATACACCTTTATCAATTTTAAAATCACCTACAAATGGATCTTGTTCCATTGTATAAATTGTTGCGTTCTTAAATAACATTATGCTTCCTTCTTTCCATTGACATATACTGTCTTAATTTCATTTTGTGTATCTAAAATATTCTTTGTACAAATCACAAAGTCTGCATCCTTACCAGTTTTAATAGAACCAATACGATCATCCAGTTTTAAAATCTTAGCTGGATTGATTGTGATGGCCTTAATGGCTTCATATTCTGGAAGACCAGCTTTTGCGGCTAAAGCTGCACTTAATGATAAGTATTGTTCGGGTACTACAGGAGAGTCTGTGATAATGCAGAAAGGAATACCGGCTTTATAGAATTCATTGGCCGTTTCAAAAGACATGTTTTTAACTTCATATTTTGATTTATGACCTAAACAAGGACCTAGAATACATGGAAAACCACTCTCTTTAATTTGTGGAATAATACTTCTTCCATCTGTTACATGATCTAATGTCACTTCAATGTCATATTCTTTCGCAATACGAATCACGGTTAAAATATCATCGGCTCTATGACAATGGCACTTTAATGGCATTTCCTTTTTAATAACCGGAATCATCGCTTCTAGTTTTTGATCATAATCTACTTCTTTTCCAGCTTCTTTTTTCTCCATATATTCTTTAGTCTTAGCTAGAGTTTCTCTAAGTAATGCACTGATCTGCATACGCGTATCAATTTTATTTCCTTGATAACAACGCTTAGGATTTTCACCGAATGCGGCTTTCATCGCCAAAGGATTTTTAATTGTCATTTCATCAATGCAGTTACCTGCAGTTTTATACGCAAAGAAAGTTCCACCAATCACATTAGCACTACCTGGACCTGCAGCGACTGTAGTCACTCCGCTTTTTAATGCTTCTTTAATTGTTTCATCCATTGGATTACAGCCATCGATGCCACGAATATTGGGCGTAACTGGATCTGTGACTTCATTTCCATCTTCGCCTTCAAAGCCAATGGAAGAACATACCATACCTAGATGGCTATGAGCATCAATAAGTCCAGGGAAGACATATAAACCAGATAAGTCTTGAACAAAGTCGTCTTCATTAGACTGTAAATCTTTTCCTACTTCAGTAAATACACCTTTATCAACTCGAAAATCACCAATAAAGGGATCTTCTTCCATAGTATAAATCGTCGCGTTCTTAAATAACATTACACGGCCTTCTTTCCATCAATATAGACAGATTTGATTTCATTTGTCGTATCTAGAATGTTCTTTGTACAAATAATAAAGTCAGCATCTTTACCTGCTTTAATAGAACCTACGCGATTATCGAGTTTTAAGATCTTAGCTGGATTGATTGTGATAGCTTTGATAGCCTCATATTCATCCATACCTTCTTTTGCGGCCAAAGCGGCACATAAAGATAAATATTGTTCTGGAATAACTGGAGAATCGGTTGTGATGGAAACTAAGATTCCAGCTTTGTTTAATACGCCAGGCGTTTTAAAGGATTTGGATTTCAATTCAAATTTTGTCTTATGGCCAAAACTAGGACCACAAATACATGGATATCCACTTTCTTTGATCTGTTCGACAATGCATCTTGCATCCGTCGCATGATCTAAAGTTACTTCAATGTCATATTCTTTCGCAATACGAATGACAGTTAAAATATCATCGGCTCTATGGGCGTGGCACTTCAATGGTAATTCTTTTTTGATAACTGGAATCATGGCTTCAAGCTTTTGATCATAAGCGACATCTTTTCCAGCTTCTTTTTTCTCCATATATTCTTTAGTCTTAGCTAGAGTCTCTCTAAGTAATGCACTAATCTGCATACGCGTATCAATTTTCTTATCCTTATAACAACGCTTAGGATTTTCAC
>NZ_DBMEXE010000111.1:0-5158 GCF_056804935.1 Holdemanella sp.
AGACCTTTACGAATAATAGTACCATCTTCAACTAATTTTTTTAGTGCCGATTCCACAGAAGAACTGCCTAAACTCGGGCAATTTTCCATAGCATCTCTTTTCGTAAAGGTACCTATTGTGCCATTTACATATGTCTTAACAATATCACATGAGCTACTTCTTTTTCCGCTTTTCTCACTAATTATTAATCTTTCTTCGAATTCACGGTAGCATTTTAAAATAATGCCAAGCATATATTTAATAAATGGCTCGGGATCATTTGTTCCTTCATGCCAACCTAAATCTGCTTGTGCTAAAGCCTGATAATACGCTTCTAAGGTGATTTTGGCGGGTGTGAAGAAGTGAATCAATATATTCATGGTGGAGAAGGAATACTGAAAGAAATTGTTCAAAAGATTGGTTTTCAAATCTACAAAACAGAAGAAATGATGCAATTGATTGAATATATACGGGAATATAATGATGATGCTGAAGAAGAACAGCTGAATTTTTATGGTTTTGATATGCAGAGAATTAGATATTCTTTTGATGCGTTGAAAAAAGAATGTATTGCTGAAGGAGTTAATTTATCATTTTTGGATAATTTCATCATAGATGGTCAATGGAATCAAAATTATAGTTATGCAGAGAAAAAAGATTTACTGATGAAATTAAAAAAGACATTAGAATTAAAAGAGTTTAATGGTGATTTGATTCATTTTGTAGATGTGTTATTACAAAATGTTGAAGTTTTACATAGAAAAGATACTGATGGAAGCTTATTAAGAGATCAGTATATGGCTGAAAATGTTTCTTGGATTTTGCAAAAGGAGCAGCAAAGAAGAAATGATTGTATTTTCATCAGTGGGCATAATGAACATGTTGCAAAATGGGGAAGTTATGACTCTATGGGGAAACTGTTATCAAATCAATATAGATATTATGTGATTGGAACAAACTTCTATAAGACAAGATGCAATTTACCTGAAGGAAATCATAAACATACCATACAGACATTTTATTCTCATGATCCACTTGCAAAAACAGCGAAATTAGCCGGCTTTAAAATGTGCTGGATTGATTTTTCTTCTCTTGAAGAAGGTACAGAAATTAAAAGGCATGCAGATGCATATACCTATATGGGAGCGCTAGGAGAAAGCTACTCTATCATGAATCGCTTCCTGCCTCCTAGCTATCGCATGTTTCAGCCACCCACAACGCTTTATGACAGTATGATTTATGTCTCAAATGCATCACCAACAAAGATTATTGAATGATTATTGATTTACATGTTACAAAGGAACTATAATAAACATGTTGAAAAATGGGGAGCTGAGTGGCTGAGAGTAGGTTCGACCTTGACCCTGAAACCTGATTTGGATAATGCCAACGTAGGGATGATATCTTTATTGTATGTTAGCTGCAGATTAGGTTTTTCTGCAGCTTTTTGTTTTTTGATCAGAATGTGGCGGCAAATTGGGGGCACCACCTTATGTCGCATTAAAAAAGTAATGCAGGAAGGAGATAGAAAATGAAAACAGCATTAACAATCGCTGGAAGTGATTCCAGCGGAGGCGCTGGTATCCAGGCGGATATCAAAACAATGTGCGCAAATCACGTATTTGCGACGAGTGCAATTACAGCACTAACGGCACAGAATACATTAGGTGTTACAGGAATTATGGAAGTAACACCAAAATTTCTTGGGGAGCAGCTGGATGCAGTCTTTACAGATATTTATCCAGATGCTGTGAAGATTGGAATGGTTTCTAGTTCTGATCTGATTCGTATGATTGCTTCAAAACTGCAGGAATATAAGGCAGCTAATATTGTTGTGGATCCGGTGATGGTCGCAACAAGCGGCGCAAAACTTATTAGTGATGATGCAATTGAAACATTGAAAAAAGAATTGTTGCCTTTAGCAACAGTCATTACACCAAATATTCCAGAAGCAGAAGTTCTAGCGGATATGAAGATTGCAAATGAAGAAGAAATGATTATCGCTGCTGAAAAAATTTCTAAGAAATTTGGATGTGCAATTCTGGTAAAGGGTGGTCATCAAATCAATGATGCAAATGATCTGTTGTATAGAGATGACGCATATACATGGTTTCATGGAAAACGTATTAACAACTCTAATACACATGGAACAGGATGTACATTATCCAGTGCTATCGCATCCAATCTTGCAAAGGGATATGATTTGGATACATCCGTAAAACGTGCAAAGGATTATATTTCTGGAGCATTGAATGCAATGCTTGATCTTGGTAAGGGATCTGGACCAATGGATCATTCATTCGCAATTGATAATGAATATGCAAAGGAGAATGTTTAATGAAGAAAACTTCTTTGTTTGAAAATGCATTGATCTGGTTTGGTGCAGGTGTTTCTATTGCAGAAATACTGACAGGTACATATCTTGCACCTTTAGGATTGAAAAATGGTATTTTAGCCATTGTGGCCGGACATGTCATTGGCTGTATCTTATTGTTCCTGGCTGGTGTTATTGGTGGGAAAATGCGCTTAAGTGCGATGGATTCTACAAAGATGAGCTTTGGACAGAAAGGTTGTCTTTTGTTTGCGGCATTAAATGTACTGCAGCTTGTTGGATGGACAGCAATCATGATTTATGATGGTGCACTTGCGGCAGATGGTATTATGCATACAGGTGCATGGATCTGGTGTTTGATTATTGGTATCTTGATTCTTGTATGGATTGGTGTTGGTATTACAAACCTTGGAAAAATCAATACAGTTGCGATGGTTGCTTTATTTGTTTTGACTTTAATGCTTAGCAAATTTATCTTCTTTGATGGAAACAGTGCAGTTGTATGTACAGAAGCAATGACGTTTGGTGCAGGTGTTGAACTTGCAATTGCGATGCCTTTGAGCTGGCTGCCTTTGATCAGTGACTATACACGTGAAGCGGAAGATCCTGTGAAGGCTAGTTTAGTTAGTAGTATTGTGTATGGAATCGTTAGCTGCTGGATGTATTTGATTGGTTTAGGTGCGGCTTTATTTACAGGAGAATATGATATTGCACAGATCATGTTGAAAGCAGGTTTGGGTATTGCGGGATTATTGATCATTGTATTCTCTACAGTTACAACAACATTCCTGGATGCTTATTCTGCAGGTATTTCTAATGAATCTATCGTGCCAAAGTGGAATGGAAAACACGTAGCAATGGTTGTAACTGTTGTTGGTACAATTGCGGCAATTGTATATCCAATGGATAATATTACTGATTTTCTGTATTTGATTGGTTCTGTATTTGCTCCTATGATTGCAATCCAGATTGCTGATTTCTTTATTCTAAAGAATGATAAAAGAAATGTAGAATTTGATGTACTGAATCTTGTATTATGGCTTGTCGGATTTGTTGTGTATCGCTGTTTTATGCAGATTGATACACCTGTTGGAAATACAATTCCATGTATGATCATTACAATTCTGTTAAGTGTTGTAATTCACAAGATTATCAAAAAGAACAATTAAAATATAGATTTATGAAAAAATGAAAAAGGATGGAATGGAATTCTTGAAAATGGACTTTATTCGATCCTTTTTATATTGACGGTACATATTTGCTTCATTATAGTTAAAATATCAAAGGCAATGACGAAGAGCGCTGTTTTGCTAAGAAACTAATAAGAGAGTCCGACATTTGGTGAAAGCGGATAGTGGAAACAAAATCAGTAAATCACTTCTGAGCTTGTGTGCTGAAATATAGTAAGTATACACATAATAAATCACGTTACAGGTTTCGGACTTGTTGGAGTCTAGTAGAGTGGCATATTTTTCTATGCAAATTGAGTGGTACCGCGGATATCAGATTCGTCTCATGTTTTGGGATGAATCTTTTTTTGTGTGCTGGAGGAAAAAAGAAATGAAATTAAACAAAAAGAATATGGTGGTTATCAGTTTTATGTTGTTCTCACTGTTCTTTGGAGCTGGAAATTTAATCTTTCCACCATTCTTAGGACAAAATGCAGGGGAACATACGTTTACTGCGATGGCTGGTTTTTTATTAACAGCGGTTGTATTGCCAGTGCTTGGTGTCATTGTTGTTGCTAGATTTGATGGATTAGATAAGTTAAGTGGAAAAGCTGGAAAACGTTTTGCATTCATATTTACAGTCTTGATTTATCTTTCTATTGGACCTGGTCTAGGTATTCCGCGTGCAGCTTCTATTCCGTTTGAAATGGCAGTTTCACCATATTTGCCAAAAGATGCAAATCGTACGCTATGGATGGTTTTATACTCTGCTCTTTTCTTTCTTGTTGCGTTATGGCTGTGTTTGAATCCTGGTAAACTTGTATAGCGTATTGGAAGGGTATTAACACCTAGCTTATTGATTTTGCTTGCTCTTTTGTTTATCAGTTTTGTGACAAAAGGAAATGTCAATGTTGCACCTGCCTTAGATAGCTATCAATCTTCTGCATTTTTAAAAGGTTTTACAGAGGTCTATAACACAATGGATACCATTGTAACATTAAACTTTGGCCTAGTGATTTCAACAACACTTGTTTCGTTTGGATTAAATGAGACGAAAGATCGTATTACACATACTGTGTATGCTGGTATATTTGCAGGCAGTATCTTAGCAATTGTATATATGATGCTTTCTTATATGGGAATGTGTTCTTCTGGTGTATATGCAGTACAGGAAAATGGTGCATGGACTTTGAGGTGTATTGTGCAGCAGGTGTTTGGTGATGGAGGTGCAATTCTTTTGGCAGCAATCTTTACATTAGCTTGCTTAACAACCTGTGTTGGTTTAATTAATTCCATTTCTCAATTCTTTTTTATCTTATTTAAGAACTTTGTAGAAATCTACCTAGAGTCAATGGAACATCGTATTAAAGAAAATACGTTGATGACCAAACAAAATATCTTTTATCATCATATCGCTCCCTATCTTGGTGAAATGAAACTAGATGAAATTACTCCAAAAGATATTATCCATTGGCAAGATCAAGTCATGAAAGATAACAACTATAAACAGACGTATCTTAAAACGATCCATAATCAACTCAGTGCTTTATTTAATTATGCTGTTAGATTTTATGGATTAAGACACATTTAATAAATTAGGATATAAAGCTAAAATCAACACTCATACAACGTCTTATATAAATTGACTTCTGGGCATATATCTTTATTTCGAATGCCA
>NZ_DBMEXE010000112.1:0-5143 GCF_056804935.1 Holdemanella sp.
CAGTCATCAGACTGAAGCATAGAAATAAGATGAAATCTGTTGTTTGAATAAAAGTATCCATGATCCGATATCGTACGGTTATACGTTTTCTTTTTGTATAAACGCGGTGAAAGTCCTTAGGATAATCTCCATGTCGAGTAAGAAAGAAAACGTTTGGGCATATTTAATGTCCAGTTGTTTACGTTCATCGGCAGATAACTTTCCACTGCTTCCGCGTTTTTCTACTTGCCAAAGCCCGGTTAGTCCTGCCGGTCCCATAAAGCGGTCAATATATTCATCGCTTGTCAACAGTTCCGCTTCGTAAAGCGGGAGGGGTCGGTTGCCTACGATAGACATATCTCCCTTCAATATATTGACCAATTGCGGCAACTCGTCGATACTGTATTTGCGGATGATGCGTCCTACTTTGGTGATGCGGGGATCATTCTCCAATTTAACGAATGCATTCTTTTTTTCTATCGATTTTTTGCTTGTATAGTTTTGTTCGGATATGATGAAGTCATCTGAAATTAACATGGTCTCTTCTTCGTTCAGTTCTATATTGTCACCGATCAGGAACTCTTCTCCGCTCAGTTCCGGTTCTTCTTCTGTCTGATATTGATTGAGCTGGTTGAAGTCTCTCAGATGCTTGTCTGCGTCAGTGTACATGGAGCGAAACTTCAGGAAGTCGAATATTTTATAATTGCTTCCTACCCGTTTCGACTTGTATACCACAGCACCTTTACTTTCCAGGCGGATGGCTACAGCCGTAATTATCAGTATTGGCGACAAACATAATATGGCGATAGAAGAGAAGACGATATCAAATAATCTTTTCCATAAAGGGAGCTTGAAGAACAGTAGATTTGCTCCTTTTTTGTGGATATCATTAATCTTTTGCTGCTTGCGCCGCATCATAAACTCCGTTATGTCTTTAAAAGTTTCGGGGGTAGAATTAAATGGTATTGAATTATTGATACCGGCCTTCAGGTAAGCGGGCCGTTCTTCCTTATTGATTCCCTCTGTAACGAGAGCGATATATACTCCCGGAAATTTCTTTCTCAGATATTGGATTTCGGGGATGTCTTTTGAGATGATCCGTTGCTCGAAAAGAATCACTATGTCATATTTCTCACGTATTTTATCGATAAATTCGCTTGCTTTTCTACTGTTTTGAATGGCATAAAATGCCCCTTCAGCTATCTTAGAGAATTGTTCGATAGTATCAGCATGTCTCCCAATATAAATGAGATGTAACATTTATTCTATGATTTTTTTGACACGTATTTTTAGTTCCATTGGGTTGAAAGGTTTCAGGATATAATCTACAGCTCCTTCTTGCAGCAGCCTGATCCTTTCACTTGTACTTTCTTCACTGGAAAGCATGATGACGGGTATGTCTTTGAACAACTCATTACATTTTAAATAATGTAGAAATTCGTCCCCTCTCATCAGCGGCATGCGTATATCCGATATAATCAGATCGGGTGTTTTTCCTTCATGTAGCCATTCAAGTGCGTGGATGGGGTCGGGAAAATATTGAATATCATAATCTTTTCCATCAATATGTAAGATTCCATTTCCACTTAATGGTAAACAAAGTGAATAAGAAGGATTGTTGATATGAATTTCATTTTGAATCTTATATTGAGTCACATTAAAATATTTTTCATTCACATATTCAATGACTTCATTTCCTTCTAACATCGTAACTGTTGGATGCACATCTGGTTCAATATACGGTATATTTGTGACTTCAATAGCCTGATCAATATGTAGTTTTCGCATATTCCCATCGGCATCTTTTCGATCATAATCATATATACGATATGTAACATCGCTGGATTGTTGCACTTCAGCCATCATTAACTTTCCTTCAATACCATGAATCGTTCCTGCAGGTGTATAAACAAATTCATTTGCGTGCACTGGCTTTCGAACGAATAAAGTATCCCAAGCTTTTTCTTCAATAGCCTTTCTAAACTCTTCCTTTGTCTTGGCACTATGTCCACGAATGATTTTGGTGCCTTCTTCCACATCTAGCCACAGGCAGAATTCAGCCTTACCATAATCTTTTTCGTGTTTTCTAGCATATGCATCATCTGGATGGACTTGCACGGAACATGGTTCTTGAATCTCATTAATTTTAACTAATAGTGGAAACTTATCGTGAGGATCATTCGCAAATAATTCTCTGTGATTTAAATATACATCTTTTAATGTTTCCCCTTTATATTTTCCATTTTTGATCTTACTTAAGCCATTATCATGTGCACTAATAGCCCAGTATTCTCCAATCTTTTTGTCCATAGGACCTAAGCCAAACTTTTCTTGGATGCGCCTTGAACCATACAGCTTTTCTTTCATGGGCGAATCTAAAAATAATACTTTTTCCATATCTTACTCTCTTTCTTATCTTGACTTGAGCATACCACAAATATTTAAATCGTGTATAATAGAAGAAGTGGACTTTTGGAGGTTATTTATGATTTTAGAACAAATTGATAAAGACTTATTGAAAATGGCAGAAGAATCGGATGTCGTTTTAAAAGATATTTATAAAAAAATTGATGATGTATGTTTATACAATTCAGATCGTATCTTAGCTGCATTTATTGAGAACCACGTTTCTTATTCTGACTTTGCGGATATTAACGGATACGGTAACTATGATGAAGGTCGTGATAAAATCGAACGTATTTTTGCGACAGTACTCGGATGTGAAGATGCTCTAGTACGTCCTCAGATTATGAGTGGTACAAACGCTTTATATTTAACTTTATCTGCTCTATTAAAACATGGAGATACAATGATTTCCATTTCTGGTGCTCCATATGATTCTTTGCAGGAAATGATTGGTTTATGTGGGGATTCTACACAATCCTTAAAAGCCAATGGTGTAAAGTATGAACAAATTGATTTAGTAAATGATGATTTTGATGATGATAAGATTGTTGAACGTTTAAAAGAAAACAATGTAAAATTAGTGGAAATCCAAAGATCTAGAGGATATGCTCACCGTTTATCATTAACCATTTCAAAGCTTGAGCGTATCATCAAAAAGATTCGTGAAGTAAACAAAGATGTTATTATCATGGTCGATAACTGTTATGGTGAACTTGTTGAAAAATTAGAACCAGGACACATTGGTGCGGATGTTGTGGTTGGATCCTTGATGAAAAACTTAGGCGGAGGAATTGCCTCTACTGGAGGATATGTAGCTGGTAATAAAGAATTGATCAACATGGTAGCTGAACGCTTAACAGCTCCTGGAATCGGTAAGGATTTGGGTGCAAACTTTAACTTAAATAACTCTTTCTTTAAAGGTATCTTCATGGCACCAAATGCTGTAAAGAGTGCTTTAAAGACAGCCGTTTTCACAGCTTATATGTTAGAAAAATTAGGATACAAGAATGTATCTCCTGCTTATAATGATGAAAGAACGGATATCATTCAAACTTTAGAGCTTGGATCAAAAGAAAATCTTGTTAGTTTTACACAAGGTATTCAATCCACAAGTCCAATTGATTCATTTGTTCGTGTTATGGCTGCTCCAATGCCTGGCTATCCATTTGATGAAGTTATGGCTGCTGGAAGCTTTACACAAGGAAGTACAATCGAACTAAGTGCAGATGCTCCAGTCGTTGAACCATATACTTTATATATGCAGGGTGGATTAACATTAGAATATGGAAAACTTTCTATTCTTCTTGCCCTAACAAACATGAAAAACAACTAAGATGCCAAGTGCATCTTTTTTCGTTTCAAACAATATGCAACGATAATGGAATCGTTGCAAATCGATTCAACCGATACTTCAATCAATAAAGAATAAAAGTGGTCAATACCCTTTAAATATAGGGATTTAACCACTTTTTTTAACAGCTACCCATCTGTCCACCATCGATACGAATGATGGAATTGTTGATGAAGTTAGCTTCATCACTAATTAAGAAACGAACAAGATAGGCCACTTCTTCTGGCTTTCCATAACGTTTCACCATGATTTTTTCTGTTTCTTCCTTTAAGAACTCTTCGTCATAGCCATCTAGTTCATTATCGGTTCCAATAAATCCGGGGGCAACACAATTCACATTGATGTATGGTCCAAATTCAGCCGCAAGATTGTGTGTCATTGAAATCAAGGCTGCTTTTGAAGCATCATAATCGATACACATTGGATAATATGTATTAATTCCATTGGTACTTGATATATTGATGATTCTTCCATATTCTTGATCCAACATGTGTTTATACACTCTTTTACTACAGTTAAAAGCACCTACTACATTGACATCTAATGTTCTTTTAAATTCTTCGGCATTTTTTAAATGAAACAAATTGGAAAGATCTACAGCCGCATTATTAATTAATACATCTACGCCACCCATCTTCTCTTCAATTTCACTAACCATTATATTTACTTGATCTACATCGGATACATCAGCACAAATGGTAAGACAACGAACATGATATTGAGATTCAATTTTTTCTTTTAATTCTTTGGCAGGCTGTTTAGAAGTTAAATAGTTAATGACAATATCATAACCATGTTTTGCGAGTTCCAATGCGATTGCACTTCCAATACCACGAGCACCACCTGTAATTAAGACGACTTTATTCATAGTTAAAAAAAGAAGAGCGATTAAGCTCTTCCTGCATATTTTCCATCTGTTGAGAATACAACGATTTTTTCACCTGGTTCGATGAACTGTGGAACTCTTAATGTTAATCCAGTATCTGTAGTTGCATCTTTAGTTTGGTTAGATGGTGCACCTTTGATGGCTGGATCTGTTTCAGCTACTGTCAATTCAACTTTTTCTGGGACAGAAACAGATAATAATTCTCCTTCGAAGAACATCAAAGATACTTCAGCCCCTTCAACAATAAAGTATTTGTTGAAATCAACTTGTTCAGCTGTTAATTCATAAGTATCGTATGTTTCTAAATCCATAAAGTAATATGTAGAATCTGCTTCATATGAGAATTGAGCTGCTTTTTTAGAAATGTTAGCTTGTTCAAATTTAGTTGAAGCATTGAAGTTTCTTTCTTGTGTATTACCTGTTTTTAAGTTTTTCATCTTAGTTTTTAAGATAGCTGCACCTTTACCAGGTTTAACATGTTGGAAATCTAATACTACCCAAGGATCACCATCAACGATTAA
>NZ_DBMEXE010000113.1:0-5135 GCF_056804935.1 Holdemanella sp.
GCGTCTTCGTATTTTGCAGTAATTGTACGAGTTTCAGTCTTAGTAATTGTCTGTGCACCAAAGCCATCAAACTTAGATCCATTTTCTTGCCATTCCACAAATGCTTTTCCAGCAATATCTGGAGCAGTTGGAGTAATCAATGTATCCCCCGTTTTAACAATTTGTGTACTGACTGTATTACCTTCAGCAACAAAGTTAAATGTTGTCAATTCGACTTTCTTTTCACCCGTAATAACATAAATTGAGAAGTGATTTGCATCAAAGCTTTGTGTATTTGTAGCAACCTCAGTTACCGTACTTGCATCATCTGTAACATGGTAAACATTGACTTCTTCACCACCAACTGCTACATTTTCAAAGCTAACATTAACAATTCCGTTTGGTTGAATTTCGATACCATCTGCATTCACAATCGTAATATCCAGAGCTATAGCTGAATCAACCTCTTTATCCTTTTCCGTAACTGTTTCTTCAACAGCGTTCAAAATAGCTTTTCTTGTAACACGCTTAACGATTAATTGTGCACCACTAGGTAAAACACCTTCGGCCGCCGTTACATGAACGGTTACGTTTCCAGCTGTAGCACTCATATCAAATGCAGGATACTCTGGTAATTCTTCCTTCGCTTCTGGGTCTGCCTCAGCATCTTCTTCTGCTTTTTCTTCAGTTTTGTTTTCTTCTTGAGCTTCATTTGCTTCTGGGTGCGATTCTGTCATTACCTTCTGGTAAACAAATTTCACACTTGTCAAATCTGAAGTCACATTTAAATTTGCCTGGGCTGCAGCTACGATTTGTGAATCATTCATAACTACATCTTTTAGGGTATAACCATCAAAATTCAACATCACACTTGCATCCGAATTCAAGCTGTAACCCATCTCATACTCATGAGTGGTAGCATCTCGTAATATTGTTCCATCTTCAGCTACATAACTTAATGTTACAGACTTGGTTTCAGGTACTTGTACAAACTCTTCTTTCGCATCTATTGCAGGCGCTTCAGTTTGTTCGACAGCCACTTGTTGCGAACCCTCTTCAACCGTTACCGGTTCTTGTTCTTGGGTTTCTTCTATTATTGGTTCTTCTGATAGCGTATTCGCATAGTAAGTATCTGCCAATCCGAACTGAACAGCCATCGCAAGCGACAACATGATCGCCGATGCTCTCTTCAAGTTCTTCAACATATTCAATTTTCCTCCTTTTCTATTCTTAGATAGTTACCCTTCCCATCTACAACTAAAGTATAGAATTTTAACGGTTATAAAGTGGTTATAAAACATATAACTTTGTCTTTTTTGTTACACAATTTTCATTTGTTTACAACGTTTACTTTTAAAAAAAAACCATCCCATTTCGGATGACTTAACGCTCACTAATTTTTGTTTCTACATCAATCTCATAAGGAAGCTGTACAAGCTTTACTCCCGCCTCATGAAACATACGCTTACTGGCAATATTGCCTTCAGTTCCATCATACTTATCACTTTCATATACTACGCAAGAAATACCAGCCTGGATAATGGCCTTTGCACATTCATTACAGGGAAATAACGATACATATAAAGTACAACCATGAAGGTCTTGAATACTATTTAAAATCGCATTTAATTCGGCATGCACAACATAAGGATACTTAGTCTCAAGAAATTCACCATCTCGATCCCAAGGAAACTCCTCATCTTCACAACCATAAGGAAAACCATTGTAGCCAAGTCCAACCACTCTTTTTTGAGGATTGACTATACAAGCTCCTACACGCGTATTTGGATCCTTTGAACGCTTTGCACTCAAATGAGCCATGCCCATAAAATATTGATCCCAACTTAATACATCATCACGCATTATTCTTCCCCTTCTCTAAGTTCATTTAAAACTCTTTCAAAAGTAGGTTCTAAACCAATCTCAAAACGCATCTTTTCCTTTGTCGTAGGATGCACAAACTCCAACGCACACGCATGCAACAACTGACCATTGGCCTGAATTGTTTTTCTAGGACCATACTTAGGATCTCCTGCGATTGGATGTTCAATATACTGCATATGAACACGAATTTGATGTGTTCTACCCGTCTCTAACTGACATTTGATATACGCAAATTTCTTGAAGTTTTCCAATACTGTAAAATGCGTAATCGCATCCTTCGAATTATTTGCGGTAACCGCCATCTTCTGACGATCCTTTTCATCACGACCAATTGGTGCATGAATCGTACCATGCTCGTGCGTAAAAGGATTATGTACAATAGCTACATATTCACGATGACACGTTTTATCCTGTAATTGCTGACTTAAAGATTCATGGGCCACATCATTCTTGGCAACAACCAATAATCCTGACGTATCCTTATCAATACGATGTACGATGCCTGGACGCATCACCCCATTAATACCACTCAAATCTTTACAATGATACAACAACGCATTCACTAAAGTTCCAGAATAATGACCAGGAGCTGGATGCACAACCATGCCCTTTGGCTTATTGATCACAATAATATCATGATCCTCATATACAATATCCAAATCAATTGGTTCAGGAAGAACTTCCATAGAATCTAGTTTAGGAATAGAAACCTCGATTTCATCTCCTACACAAACTTTATAACTTGCCTTCATAACCTTTTGATTGACCAAGACATTTCCTTCGTCTAATAAATCCTTAATTCTCTTACGTGAAAAATCCAATTTTTCCGCAAGAACCTTATCCAAACGATCCAATTTAGTATCTTCATCTATCTTTAAGATTCTTGTTTCCATCTTGCTTGCTCCTTCTTATCATCTATAAACATACTTACTAATATTAATGCGATACCTACTGTAATACAGATATCTGCTACATTAAATACGGGAAATGGATAGCCAAAAATATAGAAACTAAAAAAGTCTCTTACAAAGCCTAGCGTCATACGATCGATAAAGTTTCCAATAGCTCCCGAAAAAACTAAAGATAAACAAATCTGATAACGCGAATCATTCGTTTTAAAAAACATATATACCATACCAACTAAGGCAATAATGGTAAGTGCGGCAAAGAAACCCATTCCAGCTTCCGCAAACATACTAAAACCTGCACCTGTATTTCGAACATATGTCAAATAAAAGAAATGATTGATCATTTCAACCGAATCATTTAATGCGATAGACTTCTCAACAGCCCACTTTGTCCATTGATCCAGTCCCAAAGTGACCAACACAATCAATAGTGAAGCCACTGTAGTTTTACCTTTTTTCATATACTTCCCCTTTAAAAAGACTTGTTTTTTCGATGCAAAAATAACATCTTAAAAAACAACCATACACTCATCCCAATCGCAATGATGTACCCAAAAAATCCTAGTGCTGGTATTCCCATAATCATCGGCTTCATCTTTGTCGTACAAATCAAACTTGAACCCACAACCAAAGCGGCAATCAACACACATACAATCAAACGATTCACCATCTGATCAATCTTGGCAAGTGGAGCTTGAGAACCCATTAGATTCAAATTTACCTTGATCTGTCCTCTTTGAACCATCTTCAACACATCACTTGCCTGCACAGGAATATCCACCGAACGAGAAAGCGCATCAATACTACGCTTAAATCCCGACTTGATTTCTTTCTCCCAATCAATTTTTGTCAAACTTGACTTATGACTCATCGCAATCTTCATCGTATTCATATTCGGATCTAAAGCCGTTAACGTTCCTTCAATCGTCATCATAGAACGAGCTAACATACTAATGCCTTTAGGCAAAGAAATCGAATATACATGACAAATTGAAAACATATCCTGAATCAGTTTGGCAACATCAATTTCTGAATATGGAACACTCAAATATTGATTCACAAAACGATCCATATCCGCACAAAAAGCCGTATAATCAATCTCCTTTTTACAATCCCCTATCATCAAGATACAATCCACTAACTTTTGTGTATCCCTCAAGGCAATGGCACGAACAGCCTCCTTCATCGTTTCACGCTCATTCGCATCTAAAGTGCCCATCATACCAAAATCAATCCATACGATTTGATTATCACGAATTCTTAAATTTCCCGAATGTGGATCCGCATGAAAGAAACCATTTTCAATAATCTGTGAAATATAATTAAATGCCAATTTATCCGCTATCTCACTACGATCATAGCCCAGTTCATCTAATTTTTTTGAATCATTGATCTCAATGCCATCCACATATTCCATCACCAGAATATTCTTTCTTGTATATTCATCATAAATCTTTGGCGCATCAATAAACTTACAATCCTTATAATCATTCTTAAAGCGTTTCGCAAATTGAGCCTCAATCGTAAAATCCATCTCCTGTTTTGCGGTTGTCCAAAATTCATCGATGACCATATCTAGATCCACTACGCTTGATACAATATCTGAAAGATTCAATATCTTAACAGCCTTTCTTAACAAGGCCACATCCCGTTCCATCCACTCATAGATCTTAGGACGCTGAATCTTAAGTACAACTCGTTTTTTAGACTTCAAAGTAGCAGCGTGCACCTGCGCAATAGATGCTGAACCTAGACAAATCTCATCAATACTTTCAAACTCTTCTTGAAATAAATCGCCATACGTCTCTTGAATGATTTGTTCAACCATAGAAAAAGGCATGGGACTTGCCTGCGAACGAAGCTTCATCAACTCTTTACAATAACGCTCAGAAAACAGATCCTGTCTTGTCGACATAATTTGTCCAATCTTAACGAAAGTAGGACCCAAGTCTTCAAGTATCATACGTAACTTAACGGGATCCATTCCCTTTTGGATATGATGTTTTCTTAATATAGATACAATCTGCGCAAACCTTGCACTCGTTGACATCGTATTCGTATCACTCATCGTTTCACATCCTGCTTTCTACGCAAAGGCGTATTTGTCACTTTACCCCTTTTTAAATTCCTTAGCGAATTTGACTTCTTTTTATCATCCACCAGAATCATTCTCAACAAACGACTCCAGTCTCTATTATTTTTCACCATAACAGTATTTTAACACACTTGTTAAAAATCAAAAAGAAACAGTATAAACTGTTCCTCAGATTGTTGACAAAAGCCTATACCTTTTCGTAAGGACATGGGCTTTTTATTGTATATAGGCAATTTTCGAAATGAAATTGTCTTTTTTTGTATATTTTG
>NZ_DBMEXE010000114.1:0-5113 GCF_056804935.1 Holdemanella sp.
GCATTTCTAAATCTACAGTTGTTTGATCATCAAATTCGACTAGTAGATCCAAACGTGGACTTTTCATTTTACTATAGTCTTTTACCATTTCTGAATTCTTAACAACAACATAATTTACCTTCCTTTCTAAAAATACCGTGAGTAATGATTTTAAGGCATCATTGGCCTCCTTACAATCTTCGCCAAAAACATACTTAAAGGCGAAATCATTTAATAAATTTGCGCTACGCATGAGCACCTCATTTCTAGTAGGCATTTCCTACATACTCATATACGTAAAAAAAGACACTTTTTCGAATAAAAATCAAAAAAATGTCTTTTTAGTGCTTTAAATCCATTCCATTTTCTTACAAATATTATAAATTCCATCATCCACATTGGCATCTGTGACTAAAGTTGCGATATTCTTTAATTCCTGACACGCATTTCCCATCGCAACACTTGTCCATTGCGGATCAAACATCACCTTATCATTGGTGTCATTCCCAAAGACAACCACATCTTTTAAATCACCACCAATATGCTGCATCATATCCAAGATTCCTTGATGTTTCGCATCATATTGAAACATTAAATAATCTGGCACAAAGCGAAGATTTCCAAGTGTGTCCTTTAATGTTAATTCTTTTTCTTTTTCTTTTGGAATAGAAATATACATTTTATAAATCACATTCAACTTGTCTACATCCAAATTTTCATCATACACATACTCCGTAGGCTCTTTACGATCTCCAACTTGATTCTGGAATGTGTGATCTTGAGTATATACCTTAATTGAATCATCTAACGTAAATAAAACACCATATCCCAAAGATAATGCTTGCTTGGCAATTGCCTTTGATTTTTCTAAATCTAAAGGAATATTTTGAACCAATTCATCATGAATGACTAATCCGCCACCACCGCAACAAACCATATCATGAAGACCCACACTCTCCATAAAATTACGTGCTTTATAGTGAGCACGACCTGTCGCAATAGCTACAAAGTGGCCTGCCTTTTGAAGTTCATTTAATGCGACTTGTGCACTTGGCACAATCTTACCAGTCGCCCTATCTGTAAGGGTTCCATCAATGTCAAAGAAAAAATATTTTTTATTCATGTTCCTTCCAACTTTCCTATATCTTCGTCAATACATCCATCACATCTTGAATATATTGTATATTTGTTTGTCCATTTAAACTTGAAACGTATTCTTCCATATCACGAATCTCATAATTTAGTGCCAAACGTCTTTCTTGACAAGTTATCTCTAGCGTATGTCCATCACTTGTATATGTGATTGTCGCCTTTTCATCTCTAGGAAAATTATACACCCCAATATATCCGTTTTCGCAAGCCACAAAGCCTCTTTTGGCTGCTTAGCACGCATTGTTAAAGAAATCATCGCAATCTCTATCCCTTTATTCTGTAGCAAGATACCACTTGATTCATCGACACCCGTTCCAAATGGTGTCATCGTTGTTAATACGGTATCAGGTTTGCTTGTCATAGACTAACGCTCAAAACCTACGGCATATACACCAATATCAAGTAAAGCACCACCAGCTAAGTTTGGATTAAAGAAACGATTGTTGACATCATATTCTTTAAAAGTGCCAAAATTGACTTGAACTATCTTCACTAGACCTAAAGAATTTAATGAAATTAGTTTTTCAACTCTTTAAATAAAGGCATTTGCCATATCATGCGCAATCCAGCCAGGACCAACAATTTCCCAATTATAATGAATGAAATTCTCCGTCCTTTTCCTTTTTAAATACACCCATATCATTCACTAGAATCATACCTGTCAATATATCCACAAATAAACTTGTATCTACAATACCAGGCATCATCAACAAGGTTTGATTCAACAAATGAATATCTTCTACATTTTTGAAGTACACATCGAATAAGATATTCCCTTCATCACTAATGAGAAAGCCATCTTTATTTGAAGCAGTACGCCATTCAACAATCCCATTTAATTCTCCTAATTTCTTTTTCACAATACTATATGCTTTAGGTAATACTTCCACTACAACAGGCACTTGAAATGCCAAAGTCTCATGAAATTTAGTTTCATCAACCAATACAATATATTCATCGGCCATGGACGCAATAATTTTTTCTTGCGTATGAATACCACCACCACTTTTTAAAGCATTCAAATGTGAATCTACCTCATCACATCCATCAAAAGCAATATCAACATGATCCACATATTGTGTATTCAATACAGTTAATCCTTCTTTTTGGGCTTTTAAAGCTGTTTTTGCAGAAGGTGTAACCACTTGAATATCTTTATCCTTTACATAATCAATCAAATATTGAATGGTACTGCCACCGCCTAGGCCTACAACCATTCCATCCTTCACTAATTTTGATGCATACAATGCACATTTCTTTTTCATAATCATCACCACCTTCAATATATCATGTAATTTATTTTCGTCAATAAATACTTTATGTAATTTTAATTCATACACAAAAAAGAAGAACTATACCTTCAAAGAAGCATATAATTCTTCACATTGACTGATTCGATCATAACTATCTGTGCGTTCATTCGTTAAAAATAAATATAAAATTTCAATGACGGTCGCCACAGAAATTCTTGAAAAACAAAATTCATTTAAAAATAGCTTTTCACGCGTAGACGTCTGAATATGATATAAACATTCTTTGGCAACAACTGAATCCTCATTATTCGTAATTCCAATTGTAGGTACCCCACGCTTTTTCATTTCCCTGCAAACCGCTAAGACTTGGCTGCTCTCCCCACTATTTGAGATGGCGATCACTACATCACTTGCATCTAGTCCTAGCGCATAAGAGGCCTGATTCTCCCAAATTGTTGAAGTAAATGTTGGAATACCAATCTCGTTAAATTTGAACATACAATCAAGCGCTACCGGAATCGTATTTCCTACGGCACACACAAGTACGTGTTTGGCATTTTGAATCAAAGAAAGAATCACACTCAATTGATCCACATCTATATTACGAATTGTAGCCGTAAGTTCAGAAATCTTATTGGAAAGAATGGTTTCTAAAGAACCTGAAATATCACTTGTAGAAATGGTATTTGATTTTTGTTCAATCTCGTTCACACAATCCCTAGCCAAATTCACCTTTAAATGATGAAAACTATCCATCTGACATTTTCTGGCAAAACGCGAAACACTCGCCTGCGAAGTATTACATGCTTGGGCAAGCTCCTTAATCGTCATATTCACCACTTCTTTTGGATGTTGGATTATATAATCCGCAATCTTCTTTTCAGAGTCAAAGAAGGAATTATAATGTCCATGAATTGTATCGAGTATCATAAAATCACCACCAATTCTATATTATCAAAAAAGAGATCAAATTACTTGATCTCATGTACGTAAATATTATTAACACGATCTGGTCCTACAGAAATCATAGAAACACGTACGCCTGTGAATTCTTCAATGAAGTGTACATAGTCTAAACATTCCTGAGGCAATTGATCGACTGTAGACATCTTAGTGATATCTGTCTTCCAACCTTTGAAAGTCTTATAGATTGGTTTAGCTTTGGCAACATCTGCCTGATCACTAGGAATATAGTTATATTCTTTACCATCGATTTCGTATCCAACACAAACCTTGATTTCATCTAAACCGTCTAATACGTCAATCTTAGTGATAACGATATCTGTTAATCCACTCATTAAGTTTGCGTGTTTTACAGTTAATAGATCCAACCACCCACAACGACGAGGACGACCTGTAGTAGCTCCATATTCTCCACCGTGTTCACGAATCCATTCACCTTGTTCATCTAATAATTCAGTAACGAATGGTCCTTCACCAACACGAGTTGAGTATGCTTTTACTACACCTACAACAGTCTGAATACGACTTGGTGCAATACAAGCACCTGTAGTAACACCAGCACTTGTTGGACTTGAAGAAGTTACATATGGATATGTTCCATAGTTGATATCAAGCATAGCTGCCTGAGCCCCTTCAAACAATACTGTCTTATCTTCATCTAAAGCTTCATTTACTAAGTGTGTTGTTTCTTGGATCATAGGGACAATACGATCATAAATAGCTTCAAAATCAGCTACCATCTTATCGTAATCCATTGCTTTTCCACCATATACGGCAGTAAATAATTTGTTTTTGAAATCTAAACAGTCTTTTAAACGAACTTTAAAATGTTCAAAATCTTTAAATTCATGGTAACGAATACCGTGACGAGCATACTTATCTGCATAACATGGACCAATTCCACGTTTTGTAGTTCCGATTTTATTAGATGCTGCTTGCTCTTCTAATTCATCTTGATATTGATGATATGGCATTAACATCTGTGCACGGTCACTAATAATGATGTGTTTCATTGATAAACCATCTTTTTCTAATTGTTCCATTTCTTTTAATAATACGAATGGGTTACAAACAACTCCTGGACCAATAATACAAGTTGCTTCTTCGTGTAAAACACCACTTGGTAATAAGTGCAATACATGTTTCTTACCATTTACAATGACTGTATGACCTGCATTGTCTCCACCTTGGAAACGAACAATCATATCCGCCTTTTCTGCTAAAACATCGACGATTTTTCCTTTACCCTCATCGCCCCATTGGGTACCTACAACTACTTGGCTTGACATAAGAGCCTCCTTTTAGGTATGTTCTTTACAATACCTAATTAATTATAAGTAACCCTCATATTATTGTCAATTGAGATTTTTTAAAAAAAGAGCTTGCACAACCATTTAATTCATGATATCATTAACGGGCACTTAGGGGTATCGTCCAAAGGCTAAGATAGCGGTCTCCAAAACCGTTGATGTGGGTTCGAGTCCTACTACCCCTGCCAGTTTGAAACTTAAAACTCTCAAAAATGCTTTATATAAAGTGGATTTGAGAGTTTTTTTGTCGCCAAAAAGTCGATTTTTACCCGTTTTGGCAAACTTTTTGGCAAACAATTCGAAAAAAATTATTTTTTTTACTTCGTCAACTTCTCGTAATTTTTATACATCTATACAAAAAAATTGGATAATAGAAATCAAGTAAAAATTAAAAAAATATCAATGATTTTTCATGGTTTTTATTACACGCTGAAAATCCCTGAAGAAAAAGCGCTT
>NZ_DBMEXE010000115.1:0-2022 GCF_056804935.1 Holdemanella sp.
AAGGGGGATAGATAATGAGTAAAAGATTTAAACCGGTATTGGCATTAGTTTTAAGTTTGTTTATGTCTGTTTCTACATTATCAAATACATATACTGTTTTTGCAGAAGATGAGACAGCTGTACAAACAGATGAACAAATAAATGAAGATACTTCAACAGAAGAAGGAACACAAGAAGAAGTAAATCAAGAAGAGGATACTACTTCTAATCCAGTTAGTGAGGAGGAACAATTAGGAGATTCTAGTATGATGGAATATTTCTTAGTTGATAATCCAACCTTGACTTCTGGTTCTGCTGAAAATTTTGTTCTATCAATGAATGATGCGAATGGATATTCAGATTTCAGTATTACTGTTCAAAAGACGGATGGAACTACTTTTGATTTAGAAGCTAGTGAACAAGTTGATAAATTGGTTAAGTTCACAAAGGATTTTAGTTCTGCGGATAAAGGTGAATATAGTGTTACAACGCTTCATTATACCTATAATGGTGGAAAGTATTATTTAAACTTTAGTGATTTAGGTATGGATGTTAAGTTTGGTGTGGATCAAGAGTATTCTGGATATGATAAAACATTGCCAGATATGACACAGGATATCGTAGAAGATGATGAGTTAAACAGTGCAGTTGTTCAAGTAACGAATCTTGATGATGCATCTGAAGAAGTGGCTGAAGGTATTATGGCTTCAAATCCTGAGGCAGCGATGGCTTTGGTTGATGAAGATTCAGATATTGCGACACAAGCTAATGAGGGTGTTACTATTTGTTTAGATCCAGGTCATGGAGGAAATGATAGTGGTGCAATTGGGGTTAATAATGTGTATGAAAAGAATTTAACATTAAAAATTGCTCAGTATTGTAAACAAGAATTGGAAAAGTATAATTGTCGTGTTGTAATGACTCGTACAGGAGATACAAATCCGAGCCTTGAGGATCGTGCAAATTTTGCAAAATCGCAAGGCGCACAATATTTGATTAGTATTCATTTGAATTCAGCTGCAGGTGGTGGAGCAGTTGGTGCTGAAGTGTATTATCCAAATACACATTGGCGTCCAGATATTTCTGCAAATGGCAAAAATGTAGCGCAAGCTATTCAAAGCCAACTGGTATCTTTGGGACTTTATGATCGTGGTATTAAATTTAGAACAATTGATACAAATATATATCCAGATCCATTCAGATATGATGACAGTTCTGTTGCAGATTACTATGGAATTATTCGTAACGCAAAATACAATGGATTAACAGGAATGATTATTGAACATTGTTTTATTAACAATGTTTCAGATTATAATAATTATCTAAATTCAGATGCTAAGTTACAAAAATTAGGTGTTGCGGATGCGAATGGTATTGTAAGTGCCTTAGGTTTGACAAAAGCATCGGAGAATTCAGTAGTCAGTTCATCACCATCCATTTCCTACCAAACACATGTACAAGATTATGGATGGCAAAGTTGGAAATCAAATGGTGAAGTATCAGGTACTGTTGGCCAATCAAAACGATTAGAAGGTATTAATATTAAGCTTTCTAATATAAATGGAAGTATTGAATACAAGACACATGTACAAGATATTGGATGGCAGGACTGGAAATCAAATGGTCAAATGTCTGGAACTTCAGGACAATCAAAACGATTAGAAGCCATTAAAGTTAAACTATCTGGTGAAGCTGCAAACCAATATGATGTGTATTACCGTGTGCATGCACAAGATTATGGTTGGTTAGACTGGGCTAAGAATGGTGAATCAGCTGGTACTGAAGGGTATTCAAAGCGCTTAGAAGGTATTCAAATTGTTTTGGTTAAAAAAGGGGAAAATGCCCCTGGATCAACAAGTAGACCATTTATTTATAAAATGATTAAATACCAGACACATGTTCAAAATATAGGCTGGCAAGGCGAAAAAGCAGATGGTGAAATGAGTGGTACTACAGGACAATCTTTACGTCTAGAAGCTATCAAAATTCAATTATCAAGTTCAATTGATGGTGGAATTGTTTATAAAACACATGTACAAGACT
>NZ_DBMEXE010000115.1:2032-5113 GCF_056804935.1 Holdemanella sp.
AACTGGTCAAGCTAAGCGCCTAGAAGCTATTCAGATGCAGTTGACTGGAAATGCGAAGAATCAATATGATTTGTACTATCGAGTTCATGCTCAGAATTTTGGCTGGTTAGGTTGGGCAAAAAATGGTGAATCAGCTGGTACTGCAGGTTATAGTTATCGTTTAGAAGGTATTCAAATTGTATTAGTACCTAAAGGTGGAAATGCGCCTGGTAGTACATCAAAACATTACTATAACAAGGGCTATGCACCTGATGATGAAAATATATATTTGCCCATAATGGGATCTACACAGACAAGTGTAGATCAAATGGTTCGTTATTATAATGCGAATACTTCTGGATATGATACATTCAAATCTAAATATGATGGCAAATACGATGGTTCTTTAGCTAAAGGTGGAGCAAGTACTATTAATCAGTTTGCTCAGATTGTTTATGAAGAAGCAATCGCAGAAGGTGTAAAGCCAGAAGTTGTATTTACGCAATGTATGAAAGAAACTGCATTCTTAAAATATGGTGGAGAAGTAAATCCAAACCAATACAATTTTGCAGGTATTGGAGCTACAGGCTCGGTTCATGGTGCAACTTTTGAAAATGTACGTATGGGTATCAGAGCACAAGTACAACATTTAAAAGCTTATGGATCTTTGGACAAACTTATTAATCAGTGTGTTGATCCAAGATTTAATTTAGTATCTCGTGGTAGTGCTAAATATGTAGAATGGCTAGGAAAAAAGGAAAATCCAACTGGTTCTGGTTGGGCAACTTCAAAGAACTATGGACATGATATAGTAAATATGATAAACGTTTTATTAAATAAATAGATTGAGTTTAGAATTAATTCTGAACTCTTTTTTTATTACTGTGTCATTTTGCCTTTTGATTAAATATATGTTAAAATTTTTCCGTTAAAAAGATATTTAGAGAGTATTACAAGTATAAATAATTTATAATGCAATCCCTGATATTTCTTTTGTGTATATAGAAAGGTAATATATGGATTATTTAAAGATATATACCAATTGGGCTAATGATAATTTTTTTGATGAGGATACAAGAAAAGAATTAAAATGTATAACTTCTGAGAAGGAAATAGAAGATCGATTTTATAAAGAATTAGAATTTGGTACTGGTGGACTTCGAGGAATTATGGGTGCTGGTACAAATCGTCTAAATAAATATACAGTTGGCAAAGTAACTTTAGGTTTAGGACATTATTTAATGGATGCCTATGGTAAAGAAGAATGTATTGAACGAGGGATCGTTATTGGTTTTGATACAAGAAATAATAGTAAAGAATATGCTAGAGTAGTAGCTGATATTTTAACGGGATTAGGATTAAGAGTATATCTAATGAAAGATGCCAGACCAACTCCACAGTTGAGTTTTTCTGTGCCTTATTATAAAGCTTTAGCTGGAGTTGTTTTAACAGCAAGTCATAATCCTAAGGAATATAATGGATATAAGGTTTATGATGAATTTGGATGTCAATTGGTCCCAAGTCAGGCTGATCAAGTGATTCAATATGTGAATGAAGTGAAGGATTATCATTCAATAGATTTTAAAGGAAATGATACATTACTTACTTTTATTGATAATACAGAGGAATTTGTTTCAGAAGTATTTAGGCAACAGCGTATTAAAAATGAAATAATAAAGAATAATTTAAATGTTGTATATACTCCATTACATGGTTCAGGAAAAGTGCCTGTTTCTATGATTTTAAAAAGAGATGGATTTAATTGTGTTGAATTAGTAAAAGAACAGGCAAATGATGATGGTAATTTTTCTACGGTTAAATCACCGAATCCTGAAGATAAGGAAGCTTTAACTTTAGGTATCGAATTAGCTAAAAAATTAAATGCGGATATTGTATTAGGTACAGATCCAGATTGTGATCGTGTGGGTATCGCGGTTAAAGATGCGAATAATGAATATAAATTATTGACAGGAAATCAAATTGGTTCATTACTAATGGATTTTATTATTCGCCACACAGATTTAAGTGAGTTAGAGAAACCTGCCATTGTTAAAACAATCGTTACTTCTGAATTAGGGGCAAAGATTGCAGAAAAAAATGATATTGAAGTTTTTTCAACATTAACAGGATTTAAGTTTATTGGTGAGAAGATTACTCAGTTTGAAAAGGCAAAAGATCAAGATGATTTATCAAGAAACTTTGATTATTTGTTTGGATATGAAGAATCTTATGGGTATCTTTGTGGGACTCATGCTAGGGATAAAGATGCTGTAGTTTCTAGTATGTTGATTTGTGAGATGGCTGCACAAGCCAAGAGTCAAAATAAGACATTAATCGATTTATTAAATGATATTTATAATGAATATGGTTACTATAAAGATGTTTTAGAGAGTTTCACATTAAAAGGAAAAGATGGTATTGAAAAAATTAATACGATGATGAGCATTCTAAGAAAGGAATGTCCATTTACGGATGTTGAGAAAATATCGGATTTTAATAAAACAACTTTTGAAGAGCATGGTTTTGGAACATATCCAATTTCAAATGTATTGAAATATGAATTAAAAGACGGTTCATGGGTAGCTGTTAGACCTTCGGGAACTGAACCTAAAATTAAAATTTATTATAGTATTAGAGGAAATGATGAATCGGATGCGAATGTTCGATTTGAGATGATTCAGAATTTAATTAAAACAAGAATGGGATTATAGGAAAGGGGTATATTATGCATATTATTTTACTTTCAGGAGGTAGTGGAAAACGTTTATGGCCATTATCTAATGATGTTCGTAGTAAACAATTTATAAAATTATTTAAGAATGAAAATGGAAAGTATGAATCTATGGTACAAAGAGTGTATCGTCAAATTCAAACTGTGAATTCGGATATGGAAGTGACGATTGCGACGAGTAAATCACAAGTGAGTGCGATTCGTAATCAATTAGGAAATAAGGTTTCCATTTGTTTAGAGCCTTGTAGAAGAGATACATTTCCAGCAATTGCTTTAGCGGCTGCTTATCTAAAAGATGTACAGGGATTAAGTGAAGAAGATTGTATCGCCGTTTGTCCAGTGGATCCTTATGTAGATAATACTTATTATCA
>NZ_DBMEXE010000116.1:0-5103 GCF_056804935.1 Holdemanella sp.
TCTAAATGTATCAGCAGAACCACAAGTACCAATCTGAATAACTTTCTTCCCATCTGAATTTGATTTATATCCTTCAATATCGCTCACAAAATTTTTATCGACTGTATAATCTTTATCATAATCAAATGCAGGAACACTCGCTCCTTTATTCTTTTCTAGAATATATTCAGCCACTAACTGACTTTGGTATGCCTTTACTACCTTTTGATAATCCTCATTATCTTTATCGGCAGTACGTGCAACGATCACATTAATAAATGGATTGTCACTTCCTACTTCTTGTACTTCTGTAATCAAGCCATCCTTTTTAGGTTTTAATCCAGCTGGAATCGCATATGTACCATTGATTGTAGCTGCTCCAAAATCATCCAAAGTCGAAACCAATGTATTGGCTTGCGTAGGAACAATTTCAATATTGTATTTATACTTCGTAACATCCTTCAATTCTGGAGTCCAACCAGCCTTGTCATCCACGTCAATCAAGCCAGCTTTTTCTAGAAGCAATAACCCTCTTCCACCATTTGTGGCATCGCTTGGAATACCAATTTTTACAGGTTCACTTGATGACTTTGATGAACATCCTGTAAGTAATGTTGTAGCTACTAAGCCTGCTGTTAAAAATGTTTTAAATAATTTATTTGTCTTCATAATCCTTTTCCCTCTCTTTTATTTATGAAATAATTCTTTATTCGTTGTTGCTTTTGACAATGTATTTCCCAATAATTGAATCAACGAAACAATGATCAATAATAAGATCACACATAAATTCACAACATCTTGATAATGTAAGTTTTGTCCATAATTAATTGCGAACGAACCAATTCCACCAGCACCAACTGCACCTGCAGAAGTTGTTAATCCAATCAATGAAATAGCCGTAATAGTTGTTACACGAATCAAATCCGGTAACGCCTCATGCAGATAAACACGAAAGATAATTCCTAGTGTTGAGCTTCCCATGCTTCTAGCAGCCTCTATTTTTCCTGGATTTACATCCGCTAATGCCGTTTCGACTTGTCTTGTGTAGAATGGAACCGCTCCAAAGACTAATGGAACAACAGCCCCTTTGACTCCAATCGAAGTACCCGCAATACTTCGTGTTAACGGAATCAAGAAAATCAATAGGATGATAAATGGTACTGCTCTAAAAACATTCGTGATAACTTCTAGAATAAAATGAATAATCCGATTTGGCTTAATACCATCTGTCTTTGTGACAATCAATGATATTCCAAAAGCCCCTCCAATTAGTAATGTAATCAAGCCTGCGATGAAAAACATTTGATACGTTGCAGTCAATGCTATTAAAAATATATCCCAGTAATTGGCAACGTTTGGAAAAAAATCCGCTATAAATTTAGGCATGATGAATCACCTCCACTTTTACATTAGATTCATGTAGAAAATCTATGGCACGCTGTACATTTTCCTTAGTCCCTTCAATTGAAGCAATAATGCCACCCAAAGCATCCGCATTAACGACATCTACATTGGCCAACATGATATTTACATCCACATTATATTCACGAGATATTTTTGAAATGGTTGCACTACCAACACTATCTCTAGTGAATGTAAGTTTAACTAATTTACAATCCGTAGGAATAATTGTCTTATTCTCAATCAACTTTGTTATATTTGATAATGAAGATGAGGAATTAATAAATTTCTTCGTGATTTCTTCTTTTGGATTGGCGAAGATATCATATACATCTCCTTCTTCAACAACCTTACCATTCTCCATAACTGCCACACGATTTGCGATAGATTTAATCACACTCATTTCATGTGTGATCAAGATAATTGTTATTCCTAATCTTTTATTTAAATCCCTCAATAACTTTAGAATGGATTCTGTCGCATCTGGATCTAAGGCAGAAGTTGCTTCATCACTAAGTAACACCTTAGGATTGTTTGATAAGGCTCTTGCGATGGCTACACGCTGTTTTTGTCCACCCGATAATTGTGATGGATACACATATTTTTTATCTGCCAAATCTACAAGATCTAATAATTCATCCACACGAGTTTCAATTTCTTTCTTTGATAACCCCGTATATTTTAATGGGTACGCCACATTATCAAATACAGTGCTTCGATCTAATAAGTTAAAATGTTGAAAGATCATTCCTATGGATCGTCTTAACTCTCTTAATTTCTTTTGACTTATATCTAAACTTCCTTGATTTGCACTTACCTTTCCAAATCCTTCAATTTCAATACTTCCAGAATCTGGAATCTCTAAAAAGTTCAAGCAACGAACCAAAGTACTTTTACCAGCACCAGAATATCCAATCACCCCATAGATTTGCCCACTTTCAATATGTAGTGAAACATCATCTACGGCATGTACGTCTGCATTCTTTAAATGATAGGTTTTATCCAAATGTTCTATATTAATCATTTATAACACTCCAATCTAACAAAAAAAGCCGAGGACTTTCCCCGGCAATCGCACACTTAAATAAGCGACAAACGAATTGAAAACCGGGTCACATTTTTTAACATATACATTTGCATCATTGACATCATCATTGTTTTCATTTTCGTTTCCTCCTTGCATGTTTGTATTCTACAAGAAGGTTATGTTATTGTCTAATTGTTAAATTTTTTAAGCAGTTATAAAAATTATTTATTACTAAAATAATCCTTCATCGTTTGAATATACGTACTACCAATCTCACTCAACACTGTATTTTTCCTTGTGATATACCCAATTTCCATCATAGAATTGGGATTCTCTACATTCGCTTCATAAGGCACAACTACATAGTCATCCCCATTCAAATCACGACTAATAATTCCAGAACATAAAGTATATCCATTCAGTCCTCTCATTAAATTCAGCATCGTAGCACGATCATTCACTTGAATCTTTCTTGGAAATTCATTTTCAACCAATATCTCCTCTGCCGTATACATCGAAGGATTATCACCTTGATCAAAAGTCATATTTGGATATGGCAATAATTCTTCATATGTAATTGATTTTTTCTTGGCAAGAGGATGCCCTTTATACAAATATACAAAGGCATCGCAATCCGCTAATTTATGAAATTCTAAATTCCATTCATCAAATTGTTTCATCATAAAACGACGATTATAGTTGGATAAATATAAAATGCCTATTTCACTTAATGAATTACCTACATCCTCAATAACATGCATCGTCTTTGTTTCGCTAATCGCAAAATCATATTTAGAAGTCCCATACTTCTTCACTGTATCCACAAATGCTTTGGTCGCAAATGAATAGTGCTGGCACGAAACACGAAACTTATTTCTTCGTAAACTTACATCTTCATAGCGATTTTTTAACAATTCATATTGTTGGTACAACTGTCTTGCGTATGTTAAAAACTCTTGTCCTTGTTGCGTCACAGTGACTCCATGACTTGTACGATTAAAGATTTGAATATCTAGTTCTTTTTCAAGTGATTGAATGGCAGACGTTAAAGTAGGCTGAGACACAAAAAGCTTTTCAGCCGCCTTATTCATAGATTTCTCATCTGACACCGTTAATACATAAAGTAATTGTTGAAGCGTCATTTTCAGTCTCCTTTATTTATATAATTTTAATGAATATTTGTTGATTTTCAAGATTCCATAAAATAAAAGAGCTTGAAAAGCCCTTTAAACGTAAAATAATTAATTCTCTTTTTGATGTTCTACATGCCAAGCATGATCCTCTTTCACTTTCGCAAGTTCTTCTGGATTTTCAAACAATTCGAGTGCCGTAAAAGCCAATGCTTTTGCTCCTTTGACAATCGCATCCATTGCCTTTTGACTACATGAAGCATTGACCATGTCTTGACTATGTCCTGCAATCTGTACATCTGTAATACTAATATGAGGCTGAATCGTAGGTACAACCTGACTAATGTTACCCACATCACTACTTCCTGGCATTACCACATCTTCTACATGTTTTACAGTATTGCCAAGTTCTGTAATATATTTTTCATAGATTGCATCTAAAGAAGGTGTTAAAACCATATTTTCTACAAGATTTTGATACAACTTCATACTCGATGTACAACCCGTCTGTAAAGCTGAACCCTTCACAATATTCTCTACTTTTTCATATAACTCATGCAACGTATCAATATCGGCAGCTCGAATATAATATTTGGCCTTTGTGTATTCTGGAATGACATTGGGAGCTGTTCCCCCATCAATAATCACGCCATGAATACGAATGCGATCTGTTAGTTGTTGTCGTAAAACACCAATGGCTGCATATGTTAAGATCTGCGCATCCAACGCATTGATTCCATCTTGAGGACATCCTGCTGCATGCGCCGGTTTTCCCCAAAATTCAATATCTACAGGTGCACATGCATAATTACGTGTACTTAATCCATCTTCTGGACCTGAACCTGGATGCACGCATAGGGCAAAATCCACATCTTTTAAATATCCCTTCTTCACAAAAGAACCTTTGGCACTTCCATTTTGTCCACCCTCTTCTCCAGGCGTACCATATACACGTACTTCTCCACCAATTTGATCCACGACACTTTTTAAAGCAGCACCCGCAAGAGAAGAAGTAGCACCAAACACATTATGTCCACATCCATGGCCTAAACCTGCAAGAGCATCATATTCTGCTAGAAAAACAACCGTAGGACCTGGTTTATTACTTTTGTAGGTTGCCGCAAAGCCTGTACGATGTCCTGCCGCTGGTAATTCAATCTCAAAGCCTTCTTTTTTTAATTGTTCACTCAAGGTTTGAGAAGCAAAATATTCAAAGTCACTAACTTCTGGCTTGGCATGAATAGCCAAAGAAATATCTTGATATACTTTTGCGTTTGTATCTATAAATTGAGAAATTTGATTCTTTAATTCTGACATAAAATAGTTCCTCCTAAAAGTTGAGTCTATTGTACAAAGAACAAGTGCTATATTCAAATTCTATTTATTTATATCTAGTTATAAATTATTTTTATATTTCAAGCAAAAAGAAAAACGGCATAGCCGCTTATTCTTTCGTTAGATCCTCCGTCAACTTCTCGTAATTTTTATACATCTATACAAAAAAAACATCCCGTTGTGCTGTCACAACGGGTATTCTTTATGATTCATTCAATGCTTGTACTATTT
>NZ_DBMEXE010000117.1:0-5085 GCF_056804935.1 Holdemanella sp.
TTAGTAGTTCGTCATGGTCTTGTTTGTTCATATATGTATCCTCAAATTCATTGTAACATAAAGAAAAAAAGAAGAGTATATCTCTTCTTTTTTATCTTATGCATAATTTTTTTAAGGATCCTAATTATCTAAAATTAAATAGCGTTTTGTTTCTTCAAAGTTTTTAATGTTCTAGCTGAAACACGGATAGTTTGTGGCTTTCCATCAACTACAACACGAACTTTTTGAAGATTCACGTTCCATTTACGGCGAGAAGCACGCATTGAGTGAGAACGTTTATTTCCAGATAAAGGACCTTTTCCAGATACTGCACATACTCTTGACATCTTAATGTCCTCCTTTTTCTTTCATTTACGCAATCGCTTAACTATAATACCATTAACAAGCCCTTATTTCAACCCCTGAATTAAAATTTGTTCAAGACTCAATAGAATGTTATAATGATAATGTTTTAAAAAAAAGAGGAGACGATGGAATGTTGAATTCGTATTACTTAATAATCTTGGGTATGTGTTTAGTTACGCTTGTGATTATGTTGCTGATTATGCCTGGATTGATTGATTATTTACATAAAATTAAGTTTGGACAAACAGAAAGAGAAGAGGGGTTGGCAAGCCATAAAAAGAAGAATGGTACGCCTACTATGGGTGGATTAGCCTTCATTATTGTACCAACACTTGTCTATATTATAGGTTCTTTCTTTACTCCATTCAAACTGGATATGAATACAATGATTATTCTACTTGCCTTTGTAGGGTATGGTGTTGTTGGATTTATTGATGATTATATTATTGTTGTACAAAAGAATAATGAGGGGTTAAAACCAGCTCATAAGTTTTTACTTCAGTCTATTTTAGCAGTTGTGTTTTTCTTCTTATATCGTACAAGTTCAACTACAGATATTTGGATTCCTATTTTTAATGTGACAATTGATTTATCATGGTTCTACTTTATTTTAGTATTCTTTATGTTTACAGCTGAAACGAATGCGGTGAACTTAACGGATGGTTTAGATGGATTGTGTGCAGGCCAGATGGTCATTGCGCTTGTTCCATTTGTGGTATTCGCATTGATGCAAGGATTATATAATGTGGCATGTTTGATTTGTCTCGTGATCTTTGCGTTACTTGGATATTTGAAGTTTAATAAGCATCCAGCTCAAATCTTTATGGGGGATACGGGATCATTGGCTTTGGGCGGCTTGATTGCTGCTGTGGCAATGGTCTTAAAACAAGAAATTTTATTGATTATTATTGGTTTTGTTTTTGTTGCAGAAGTTTGCAGCGTTATTATACAGGTTACGTATTATAAAAAAACACATAAGAGAATTTTCAAGATGGCGCCTTTGCACCACCACTTTGAAATGTGTGGATGGTCTGAAGAAAAGGTTGTTACACGTTTTAGACTTGTTGGTGTTATCTTAGCCGTTCTTGGACTTGTTTTGGGGGTAATGTAGATGGAAACTGTATTAGTCATTGGGGCTGCCCGTAGTGGGATTGCCGTTAGTAAGCTTTTATTAAAGAATGGATATCATGTTGTTTTAACGGATTCGAATACGATTAAAGAAAAGACAGAATTAGAATCAATGGGTATCGAAGTGTTTGATGGAGGACATCCAGATTCATTAAAAGAAAAGAAGTATGCGTTTATCGTGAAGAATCCTGGTATTCCTTATCGTGTTCCTTTCGTACATTATTTTGTAGAACAAAACGCAAAAATCTATACAGAAATTGAAGTGGCGTATCGTTATGCCAAGAACTTTAATTATGCAGCCGTAACAGGTACAGATGGTAAGACAACCGTAACGACGTTATTATATGAGATGTTGAATCGACAAAAGAAGAGTTTGGTTGCTGGAAACATTGGTACGCCTTTATGCGAATTGGCTTTAGAATATACGGATGAAGACTATAATGTAGCTCTTGAATTAAGTAATTTCCAATTGTTGGGAATTGAAACATTTAGACCTCATGTATCAACCGTGACAAATTTGGCACCGGATCATTTAGATTATATGGATAGTCTAGAAGCGTATTATGAAAGTAAGATGCGTATTTATGAGAACACAAATGCGGATGATTACTTTATTCGTAATGTGGATGATGAAAACGTTGTGAAGTACGCTCAAAACATTCCTTGTCATGTGATTGATTTTTCTTTGAAAAGAAAAGATGTCGATTTATATAAAGATGATAAGTATGCCTATTATAAAAATACGCAGTTGTTTACTTTATCGGATTTAAAAATTGTTGGAGAATTCAATTGTGGGAATGCGATGATGGCAAGTTGTATGGCCTATTTGATGGGTGTTTCTTTATTTAATATTCAGGAAGTGATTCGTGAATTTAGTGGTGTAGAACATCGTATTGAATATGTCGATACTATTGATAATGTTCGTTTCTACAATGATTCTAAGGCTACAAATACGCATGCGGCTTGTGCAGGTTTATCTGCATTTGAGAAGAATGTAATTCTACTTTGTGGTGGTAAAGATAAACATATTTCTTTTGATGATTTGAAACAATATGATGGTGTAGTGAAGAAATGTATTTCTTTTGGTCAGACAAAAGATAAGTTTAAAGATATCTTTACAAGTCAAATGAGTGTTGAAACCATGAAGGATGCGTTTGAAAAGGCTGTGTTACTCGCAAAACCTGGTGATATTGTCTTATTGTGTCCTGCATGTTCTAGCTTCGACCAGTTTAAAAATTATGAGATTAGGGGCGAAATTTTTAAACAGATGGTTCATGAGTATGCAGCTAAAAGGAATGAAGAATGACATTTCTAAGCAGTATTGTTAAGACAATCTTATTAGGCATTATACAGGGGATAACGGAATGGCTGCCGATTTCTTCGACAGGACATTTAATTTTATTTGCGAGCATTTGGCCACTTGAACCGGCTACCTTCTTTGAAGTATTCAAGGTGGTTATTCAGTTTGGAAGTATTTTAGCGGTTTTAGTGTTGTACTATCAGAAATTGAATCCTTTTGATACGCGTAAATCGCCTAAAAAGAGAAAACAGACTTTACAACTTTGGTCTAAGGTGATTGTGGGCGTTATTCCAGCTGCCATTATTGGCTTATTGTTGGATGATATTATTGAGGGATATTTATCGGCAAACTTTGTGATTGCGGTGGCACTGATTGCGTATGGGATTATTTTTATCTTGGTTGAGAAGAATCCTAGACAAGAAAAGATTGAAACGATTGAACAAGTTGATTATGTATCGGCTTTAAAGATTGGATGCTTTCAATGTCTAGCCTTGATACCAGGAACTTCAAGAAGTGGAGCTACAATTTTGGGTGGATTATATTGTGGCTGTTCTAGAACGGTCGCAAGTGAATTTTCGTTTTTCTTGGCAATCCCTGTCATGTTTGGAGCGAGTCTTTTAAAGGTCATTAAATATTTTATAAAGGTAGGTTTATTTAGTTTTGGACAATTGTTCTTATTACTACTAGGAACGTTTGTGGCTTTTGTGGTGAGTTTATTTGCGATAAAAGCTTTATTAAACTATGTGAAGAGCCATGATTTTACAATTTTTGGGTGGTACCGCATTATTTTAGGTATCTTTGTGATTATATTTTTCTATGTGATTTAAAGAGGGTTATAGTAATGAATGAATTTGATTTGCATATGCATTCCTGTTATTCGGGAGATGGGCAGTTTACGCCTGAAGAATTAATTGGAATCGCAAAAGAAAGAGGATTAAAAACCATTGCGTTAAGTGATCATGATTGTATCAGTGGTGTTAAGGAAATGATCAAATTTGGTAAAGAAGCGGGTATTGAAGTGATTCCTGCCATTGAGTGTTCAACAAGTATTGGATATACAGATGTACATTTACTTGGATATGGTATCGATTTGGAGGATACCTATTTTCAAAATTTATTAGAAAGAACGCAAGTGAAGTCTAGAAATGCATTTTCAACTCGTTGCGATAAATTAAGAGCGAAGTATGGTGTTGAAATTGATGAAGAGGCTGTTTTGAAAGAGGCGAATGGTAAGAATCCTTGGTTTGTGATGTGTACGCATATGTTCAATGATCCTCGTTATCAAGATATTCCAGATTTTAAGGATTATATTCCAGGCGGTAAAAGAAGTGATCCGGCACCCGTTAATTTCTTTTGGGATAAATGTCAATATGGTTCGGATTTATTTGTATATGTACCAATGCCTGATTTTGTCGAATCGGTTCAAAGGATTCATGAGGCTGGCGGACTTGCGATTGTAGCACATCCTTTTAATACGTTTTATAAAAATGATGAGATGTTCAAGGTGTTATTGGATGCTGGAGTGGATGGTATTGAAGCTTATAGTAATTATCATACGCCTGAACAAAATGTATATTATGAAAAGCTAGCGAAGGAGCATCATTTATTGATTACTTGTGGAAGTGATTTCCATGGGGAGAAAAAGCCAAGTATTCAAATGGGTGAGTATGGATTGGATAAAGATGGTTCTTTATGGCTAGAACAATTTAAGGAAAAACTAAAGGCAGCTAGAGAATACTAGCTGCCTATATTGTTAATAGGAATGTAAATAGAATGCAATAGCTTAATAGATTGTTAGAGCGACTTACTCGAAATAGAGATTGATGTCCCATTTCTGTGATGGCACATAATTTATCTACAGCCTGAATAATCCATCCAACATTTGTGCTTGGGTGGCTTGTTTTTAATGGCCACATGTGATGTAGAATGGCATCGTCAATAGTAGGATTTGTTGATGTGATGTTTTTAGCGTTCTCAAGGGCAATGATTGGATGAATCATCGCATGATTTCCTTCAAGAGGACGATCCTCATCTGTTTTCCAATCATAGTAATATAGATCATGTAATAAACCGGCGCGTGCTGCACTATAGGCATCAAGGCCGAATTTTCTGCAAATTAAAAAGGAATAGTAAGAAACGTTTAAAGAATGTTGAAAGCGAGATGTAGCCATGTGTTGGCTGCATTTTTTTAGGGCTTGTACTTCTTGTGTATCAATTAAGTCTGATATTGTATCAAAATATTCTTGTGCAATATGAGTATCTTGTCGTTGTAAATTGATTCTTGATAAAATAGCTTTTTCCATTTCTTGACC
>NZ_DBMEXE010000118.1:0-5072 GCF_056804935.1 Holdemanella sp.
CCAATAAATACTTTTTAACATTCTCCATACCGCTATTTTCTTTTAAATAATGAATTCCTTCTGCAGTGATTTCAATATCCGATAAATCATTAAGCATCATATATTGGTTTCCCCATGCTTTAGAAACATGCACTCCATTAATAAGATTTTCTTCGCTCATTAATTTAAGCACTCTTTCTAAATATCCATCTGCAAAAGAATCGTATTTAATAGCACGCTTAAATTCAGTTTCATTAAATAGGATCGTGCCTTTAAAAATCGCATAATAGTAAAGTAATATTTTAAAAACTACTACATCATAATCGTCTCTAGCCATATTTTCCTCCTTGCATAATAAAAGCACCTGTATTCCTACAGATGCTTAAGTTAATTCCACATAATTTCTTTCTAAATACTTATTTAAAAGCACAAATTTTTCTTTAATTTCATCAGGAGTATCATCTTTTAGATAAAATCCCTCAGTCGATGAATCAAATAATAGCCAAGGTCTAACTTGGTCAAATAATTTCTTTTCATATTCACTTGGATTTACCATCATAGTTGATAACCTCCTTTACAAGTTGATTTAGTTCGTTATCGCTTAGCTCATTTCTCTCTACTAGAATATTAGCATCTGCGATTAGTTCATTCAAGCTTTTTTTAGCATAGAAAGAACGCTCTGCATTTACACTAACCGTTTTATTTATATATAAAGGATCTGACCTCATTTGATTAACAACATGTTTTCTCATCTGTGATTCAATCTGCATTTTTGCATCATTTAAATCATCGATTTTATTGTCAGTCTTATATCTTTTAACAGCATCCCAATGTCTCTTATGACCACCTAATTCGTGATTCAAAACATCCGTTACTGATCTTGCAGGAAAAACAGATGGATCTACAATTTTTGCAAATTTATTTGGATCAATTAATTCTTTGCTAATAAATAATGAATTATCATCATGTCTATATGCTGCAATACCTTTTAAACGATTATTATTTAATACGATTATATTATCGATTTGCCCATATTTATTTTTTTTGTTTATAACATCATCTAAATAAGCGACCATACTTTTCGTTTGCTTATCGTAATTTTGAATATAAATATTTTGCGCTCCATCTGCTTTGTACACTTTAACGGTTTTCATATCCCCATCCCCAGAATTGAACGTGATTTTTTTAGGCATCCCCATATAATCAACATTTTGAGTGCCTAATGTTTCTACTTTATCTTCACTTTCAAACCATTTCTTTGAATACACATCTTGCACAGCTTTTCCGTTACCTGGATTATAAGTAACAATACACCTACAATCTCTGTGCCTATGATAGACTTCATCAGGAACATCATCTGGATATTCATATGTTCCAGCTAGATTCATGCACCAATCACAAGCATTACCAGCTACTTTTCTAGTGATTTTCGGATGCATTCCAACTTTATAATGCGCCTCTGCATTTACTTTTATCGTATCATCCACAACACTTTGATTAAAATTCACTACTGGATCTTTTAAAATCCAGGAAACATCATCATAGGACTCTGCATCTGCCAATCTTCTAACGATTCCATTGGATCTTGCTTGATTGTATACGGGTTTTTGAACTTTCAATCCAATCTTTGCATCTTCATTTAAAATTTTTTGAACCTTCGTAGAATAATCCGAAACTTTTTCAAACCCCTCTTTTAATTCTGGATCCACGACCTTTTTCGCGATGTTGTAGTACATCTTTCCGTTTGGTAAAGATGCAGAATCAATATTTTCTTCAAAAGATTTTGAAAGAATATCGCCAACTTCAATCGCATATTTCTGTGCATCTTCGTAATCTGCTTTTTTATCGTCTAACTTTTTTAATAAATCATTAATAGTTTTAGAATCTTCAACACCGGAAGAAAAAGACTTCTTAATTCCCTTAAGAAGTCCAATTGAAATATCATCCATGTTTATTCCTCATCATCCGGCACTGATGGAACATCTAATTTACTTGATGCAATACCAGTAAGATCCTGTAGGTTGTCTTTATTGAAGTAACCTGGAACTGCCTGATTGATTTTAATAGCACCATCACCAATCAAAGACAATGTAGACATATCTGGTTCAAATAGTGGTTCATATTTAACTTTTGTTTCGTAAATCTGATTTCTTTTGTATTCAAATCCATCTCTGACAGATGCTGCAAGATATCCAACATTAATCAGACTAGTTGCGAAATTCTTTTGTGCTTTTCTTGCGGCCAATCGCAAGTTTTCATGTGCTGCCTTAATTGCTTCTGCACTCGATGGATTATCTGTCACAAAACCAAGATCATCCAGTGTTAATCCTGTTTCTCCTGCAAACAAAGAAGCAAAAGATTTTAACTGATCGATATGTGGTGACATAGATTGTTGCGCGAACTGACCTACCGTTGGTGTCCCTCCTCCATCTTCACTTCGTGAGATTTGAAGCATAGTCGAAATAGATGCTCTAATTTTATCCATCGGATCTGCATCTGAATCTGTACCTAGAATATACTTTTGTGGATAGGAATAGAATTCTGCAGCTACTTCTGAACGTCTCAATGTTCTAAGTGCTCCTTGTTGAAGATCAATACATGCTCTTGAAATTCTAGAATGGCCAAACTGTCTTTTAGCATCCGGCTTATGTATCACTGGCACCAACAAACAATATCTTGCTGGATTAGGAACGTGTATTTCTCTATGGCCAACATAATCAAACACAACTGTTTCTTCACACGTAAAATAAGCATCTGTTAAAATATTATATTTCTCATCACGTTCCAACACTGCATATCCTTCTATCATCATGTTAGTGATTGGATCAATGATGCCTGTCGCATCATACGCATCGATTACCTGAAGTCTAGGATATCCGTCTTCATCTTGCGAAATATAGATAAAACTACATGATGCGATCAATGCTCCAAGAATCGCACTGTCTGTAAGAATATCTTTGTTGTTCATATCAAAGATTTTGTTCATGTTAAAATTATCGTTTTCAAATGCTTTAAAAGAAATGCGATCCGCTAATGAATCGACTGCTTTAGAACACCATCCAAGTGTTTCTGACACGTACTTAAATTCATTAGGAATCGCAATTTTGAAGTCTTTAATTCCATTCTTCATTTCATAATATCTATATCTCATTCTCACTCGATTTCTTTTGGAAAAAAGTTGTTTTTTCAAAAAATTTATACCTTTGTAATTCATCTTCAAACCTCCATTTTAAAGGCTCTGCGGCCATTCATCGATGTTCATAGAGAAATATGCGTAGTAACAGCCGAACTTCAGAAACGAGCGCCTGCCGCCCATATAGCCCCCCTCTATGTGCTTTTTTATTTTTTAGAACGGTATTCGACCCAATTAATGCTCTGTGGCAGCGTTCTATTTGAAACAGTAGCATTACCACTAAAATCTCTTTTTTCGAATAACTTGTCCGATTTAATTCGATTGCAGCACATGTGTGCAAGCTGCAAGTTATTCAAGTCACTTGGGTGTCCACCTTTGTTGACTGGAATAATGTGGTCAATGACTGCGCACATTGGATCAGGCCACTTTAATTTTTTATCAACTGGCTTACCACAAATACCACATACATCTTGTGTTGCTAGTATCTTCTTCTTGTTTCTTTCCAGGATCAGTCTATGAACTCCATATGAATCTAATCGTTTTTGTGTCATAGTTTTCCACCTCCCGGGTATAAGAAAAGCCAGGAAGTTTTCCTCCTGGCCTATTTATGCAAATACATAATAACATACTTGACAGAGTTAGAGTTCTAACTCTTTTACTTTTTTATACAAATAAGCTGGCAATGGATGCAGCTTCTGGTATTTTTTCAACAAGCTTACGCATAATACTATTGTCTTTTAAGTAATGAATACCTGTAGGAGTAATCCTAATATTGTTTTCTAAAACAATAATCTCATCTCCTCCCCAAGCTTTAATATACTTAAATCCTTTGATCAATCCTTCATCCAACATCATGGCCAATGTTTCATCAAACATTTCCTGACATACCGGGAAATCCTTAGTCATTGGAGTTAAATAATCTTCTGGAACATCAATGCGCTTATATTTCTTATAAAGATAAACCAACACTTTACAAACAATTACATCATAATCATTGTTAGACATGTCTTTTTTCCTCACTCTTCATAATTAAATCAATCATTTTCTTATACGGATTCGCATATCCATACTTAGTTTTTAATTCATTTTCCTTCACACCACTAATGAAATCATCCGCAAAGGAAATTAGATCCAAACTCTCACAGACTAGCTTTAACTTAACATAGTAATGCTCTGCCTTGACTTTCAGATTCATGAACTCTTCACGCTCATTCATATAGTCAATCTCATCTGACAATAATGAATTCACTAATGTGTATTTATCTTTATGGTTTTGAATTGCAGGACCAGTATTGGCATTAGGACACGTTGGCATTTGTAGTGTTTCGATTTCATCATGTATTCTTTTTAGATCCACATCAAAACCAGCAATGATCATTGAATATCTTTTAATGCTTTTAATCTCTCTCAATATGTATTTTGCTTTTTCCTTTGTCATCTTGTACCTCGTAAATTGGGCGCAGGAGGTGGAATCGAACCACCAATAAGCGCTAAGGGAACGCTCGAGTTACCATTACTCTATCCTGCCACATAAAAAATCCGGCCGTAGATATTTTGTTGAGTGGAAATATACACAATCTCTGCTTCGAAAGAAAAAGATTATTTGGCCGGATTTTCATTGGTTTGCAAAAAATAATCTTTCCTTTCTTATTTATTGTAACAAAAGAAGCTGGAAGTTTTGTCAAGACTTTTTCCAGCTCCATTTCTACATAACTTGTGATCTATCTTGTACGAATCCAATTAAATAGCCATGAATCACACTGCCATCGATTAGTTTGAAATCAATTTCTTTTTCAGATTCATACAACTCCAACAACTCTTCCAGTGTGTACTTGTCAGAAATAACATTCTTGTTTAAACCCTGGCATTTAATAGTAAGTTTACATCTCATCCTTTTTTCCCTCTTTTCCACTGCCTTGTTCACATAATAATGAACTAAATCGTCTTTTGTCTTATTCGT
>NZ_DBMEXE010000119.1:0-4047 GCF_056804935.1 Holdemanella sp.
CATAACTGGGCACGATCATCGATTGTAAACTAATAAAAAAACAGACAAAAAGAGATATACATTTCATAAAACTCCTTCTACTGTCTGTCTTCTAAAATTATTGTATTTATTTTTCTAAGTACATGCAAGCACTATTTAAAATGATAAAACATAAAGTTCCTGTTGCGACAATATTTAATGTACAATCCAACAATCCATATATCAACACGATCGCAATAAAACACATCATCATGCCAAATAGTGCAGGATTTTCTTTTCTTGTATTCGAAGTAAAGATTTCCTTATTTAGCACAAATGTATATGCCAGAAGCACTACTGTTCCAACAACTCCATACGACAAAATGGAATCAATATAAATATTATGGGCATGAGGTGCCTTATGACCATGTACTAATGGATAAAACTTCTGATATGTCTGCGGACCCCATCCAAAGAATGGATACATTGAAATACACATAAATGCTGTCTTCCAAATCTTAATGCGAGAGGCAAAAGTTGACATATCACTGATTCTTGGAATCAACGTTGGTTTTAAGAATACTAAACCACATATACCAAGTTCGAATACAATGGATGTGATAAATAGTTTTTTCCATCGCACACAATAAAGAAAGATAGGAAAGATTAGTGCAAATGGTAATAATGCAGTTCTAGATCCCGTTAAATATAGAACAAAGAAATTAAACAGTGCAATTATAAAATAACCAATCTTACAAAGAATATTGTCGTTTTTCACAAAACGATACATACACATCACACATACAAAATCAATGACCATCGCATAGATATTCGCATTCATAAATGTCGAAGTAATTCTTCGTTTTGGTGAATTGAAGATATGGAATTCTAAAAATGTTCGTCCATTCGCAAGGGAAATCTGATTAAACTGATACAAACCGTAGATAGCCGCAAATACCGATAAAATAATAATAAGATCACACATCTTTTCAAATGTATTTTTTGTGATACTTCTACGATAATAGGCTCCATATAAACCGATCAACACAAATAACCATGTATTACCAAAACCTGTCCAGTTCGAATGGAAGATGGAGACAATAAATTCCAATACGATAAAGCTATAAAAGAAAATTGCGCCCGTTTGATTCTTTATGGCATCCACCAATTTATGTCGGCATAATGCTTGTATTAAAACGCATGCGACTGCTACACTTGCGATTTGATAGGGCAAAAACAGAAAGGCAGTGGCCAATAAAATCATTTTTTCATCTAAATTCATAGATCCTCCCTTCAAAAAAAATAGCTGGTTGAACCAGCTTAATTTCAAAACATGGTGCCGACTATCGGATTTGAACCAATGACCTACGCGTTACGAGTGCGTTGCACTACCACTGTGCTAAGTCGGCATAAAGACTACCCTATTAGAATAGTCTTATTTTTTAAGATTGTAAAGCAAAAATCTGTTGTTGATAATATGTGATTTGTTGCTGCAAAGAAGACAACATCTGATTATTTGTATCAATCTGAGATTGAATATCTGCAGTATCTTCTCCATTTTGTTGCGCATATGCCAAATCAGACTCTAGACTCTGTGCATATTGTGCATACGTATTGTAGTCTTGCTGCAAACTATTCAAGCTTGTTTGATATTCTTTAACCTTCTTTTCATTCTCTGCTTTTTTAGCTTCTTCTTCCTGACGAGCCTTTTCCTCGGCAGCCGCCTTTAATTCACCCTGTTCTTTACATAGATCAATAAAGTCTTTGCCTGTCTTTGATTTTGATAAAGTATCCACTTCATCTTTTAAATTTTTAGACAATGAACTATATGTAGACTGCATGTCGGCTACAGCCATCTTTTCTTCATCGGATTTTGATTCCCAACCATTTAATAAATCAACAATTTGTTGATAAGCAGGAAGTTTAACTTCTTCTTTATCTTGATGAAGCTGCTTCATATCTTTCAACAAAGCCTTATATGTTTGGCCAGTCTGTTCTTTAAAATATTCATTGATTGAAGTCTTTTGTTTATCCAAAAGCTTTTGATAATCTTTATCCAAATCTAGAAGCTCTAATTTCTCAGCATCTGACATCATATTGTCTCCATACTCATCCGCATAAGACACTAATTTATCATATGTTTTTTGTTGCGTTTCAGAAACAATATTTTGTGGATTATACACTAAAACCTTATATGCATATCCACCTAAGGCAACCAAGCCTACTAAGATTACGCATAACACAATTTTTGTAACCTTCTTCATCGGTTTCTTTTCTTTGACTTGTTTATTCTTAGACTTCTTTTCTTTTGGTTTATGTTCCTTTTTTTCTTTCTTTTCTTTTGGCTTCTTTTCCTTTTGGATAACTACCTCTTCATCTTCGTCACCCTCATTTGACATATCCTGCAACATCGCATGCACAAGATCTAATGCCTCATTGGATTGTTCCTTTTCAATCGAAGAAGTTGTAAAATCATCATCCATGTCTTTTAGATCATCTTTATGCTCCTGATAAAACTGCTCTTCTTCCGCAATCGTTTTTTGACCACGCTCTTTACGAAGCATATCTAAAGCTGAAGACATTGTCTTTTCAGCCTGTCTTCTTTCTGCTTCAGACATCTGATGAACCTCTTTAGGCTTTTTTAATTCATCGTTATACTCTGTTTTTTTATCTAAAAGTGCTTTTGAATAAGCATCTATATTCTTATCATTTTTACTCATAATATATTTTCCTTAGTTCGAATCTATTTTAACACATTATAAGCCTTCTTTTTCAACAAATTCATAAAAAGATTTTTCTTTCACAAAATCCTCTTTATTCACCTTTCCAATCGGCTGCGCATAAATAATAAATTCATTTTTGCCTTCCAATTCAAACATTTCATCACAAATTCTTGTCACACACGCTCCAATTCCACAAGTTCCTAAACCAATACTTGTGCTTGCCAAATATATATTTTCTCCAACATGGCCTAAATCCACTAACGCTATTCGATGTGCAAGATGTCCATAGCGCCATTCAGTACGATACGGAATATAGCTGAAATAGAAAATCACATTGGCTTTTAAAGCCCATAATTGATCACATAAAGAAGATGCCAAAACATCACTTACCTTTTCAATTGGATTTAAAAACTCAATACGATGTTCCATAGGCAAATAATGATAGGTTCCAGGGGTTAACCCTTCTACATTTTGACATACAAAATAAAGTTCAAAACCATGTCTAGCTCCTCCAGATGGTACTGTACGCAAAGTCGCATATTTCTTACCACGAATTTGTTTAACACCTTGGCAAGTCCAAAGCATATAAGAAAGTTCCAACAAAGACATGGGCTCTTGCGTATATACACGACTACTATGACGTGTATTGATAATATCTAGAAAGTTAGAATGAACGGATAATGCGTCAAAATTTTTAGGAAGTTCTATGGAATCTTTTCGCATAGCAGCTTTAACCAAAGGTGGTTGTGGAAGTTTCTTGTCTTGGTCCGATTCAAATTCTTCTATATCATATTTCAAGTCTGAATAATTCATGCTCTTCTCCTTTTAATGCGCTAATTCATCTAATAATCTTGCCTTTTGTGTTCCTATCAACAAGAGTTGTTTATACTTTTCATATATATCAATCGTATGTGAACTTAAATAGAGAGCCATTTCACTCGACATTGTTAGATTCGTTACAAATATTGTCATTTCCTGACCATTCTTAAATGCATTTTCCATAAATTCAAACGCATTTTCAATCTCCAACTTCAATTGACTATCCAACTTTTCCATTTTTTCCTTTTGTTCAAAGAAAGGCTTTGTACAAGAATCAAAACGAGACTTAGGATCTAAACTTTCATCCACCATTACTTTTTGTATGTTATTTAACACAAATTCATGTTCATGTTTTTGTGAAACACTTAATAATTCTGCCTGCAATTGATCACGATAATTTGACATGAATGCCTTTGTATGGTCCAAATAAGAAGAATCCATATCTTTGCGATATTCTTTCAAGAAACTAAACCAAAGATCTGTACAATGTTTTTCAAAAGAATATACATTCACTTGCCGTAGTAAACCATCCATCACCAAATTAACA
>NZ_DBMEXE010000119.1:4057-5063 GCF_056804935.1 Holdemanella sp.
GAGACTCTTTCATCAAAATCGGCATTAAACAATCGAGCGTAGATCGTGCTTGATACATTTCCATTTAAGATATCGTCAATGCCATAATCATCCTGATATTTTTTATACACCAAATAATAGGCGAAAACATCTTCGGCAATATCTTCATGATGCAGATATTCATAAATCGTATCTTGAGAGATTTCTAGATGCATCTTTTCATAGGTATAGAGTAAATAAGATAGATCTTCCCAGCCTCTTGCCGTCACAAATTCCATACCATCCACACTTGTTGAAACAGTATAGAAATGATTGGGCTTTAATTCCAAATAGCTTAAAATCATCGGATGTATATGTTTTGAGATCGCATACTCTTTCCATACATAGTAATCCGTTTCAACATGAATATAACGAATACGATCCATTGTCACGACATCAAAATCACGAACCGATTTATTATATTCACTCGGATTTCCTGCTGCTACAATGATCCAGCCACAAGGAACCTTCTGATTTCCAAAGGTTTTATTTTGCAGAAACTGCAACATCGTAGGTGCTAATGTTTCCGATACACAATTGATTTCATCAATAAATAAGATACCCTCTTTTAATCCTGTATCTTCCATTTTTGAATAAACACTCGCAATGATCTCACTCATTGTGTATTCCGTAATCGAGTATGTCTTTCCTTGAAATTCCTTTTCTTGAATAAAAGGAAGGCCCACAGCACTTTGACGTGTATGATGCGTAATTGTATAGCTGACAAGTCCAATTTGACATTCCTTTGCGATTTGTTCCATAATCTGTGTTTTACCAATACCAGGAGGACCAATCAACAATAATGGTCGTTGATTCTTCGCTTCAATCTCATATTCACCAAACGAATTCTTCGATAAATATGCCTGTACAGTATTTTTTATTTCATTTTTTGCCTGTAATATATTCATAACTTTTCTTCCAATCTATATTGAATGGCCCATGAAGGCACTTTACTTTGATCATAATCCTCTAAATAAATAAAAGCCGT
>NZ_DBMEXE010000120.1:0-5051 GCF_056804935.1 Holdemanella sp.
GTTATAATGATTAACTTCTCTTCAGTGATATGATATCACTTCTAAATAAAATAAAAAACTAGAATTATTACTTGAATAACTTCTAGTTCTATAATACGAAAGGAAGCGCAACGCTTCCTAATCGCACAAATCATATAAATCTAAAATCAATTGTTCTGTCTTTTCCCAACCAAGACAAGGATCTGTGATCGACTTTCCATACACATTACCATCTGTTGGCTGATTTCCATCCTCTAAATAACTCTCAATCATCAAGCCCTTCACCAGCTTTTTGATATCTTCCGATTTACTTCTAGAATGCATTACATCCTTGGCAATACGAATCTGCTCTAAATATTGTTTATTTGAATTCGAGTGATTACAATCTACAATACAAGCCGGATTCTTTAAATCTGACTTTTCATATAAATGAATCAACTCCATCAAATCTTCATAGTGATAATTCGCATGTGCATGATTGAACTTATCCACATATCCTCTTAATATTGCATGAGCTAGTGGATTTCCATCTGTCTGCACTTCCCAGCCACGATATACAAATCTTTGATCGGCTTGCGCTGCCACAATAGAATTCATCATGACTGTAAGATCTCCACCTGTCGGATTTTTCATTCCTGCAGGAATTCCTACACCACTAGCCACAATACGATGTTGTTGATTCTCCACACTTCTTGCACCGATGGCTACATATCCCAATAAATCCGATAAATATGCATGATTTTCTGGATACAGCATTTCTTCTGCACAAGTAAAACCTGTCTGTGTAACTACATCTGTATGTAGCTTACGAATCGCAATGATTCCCTTCAACATATCCTCTTTGGAATGAGGATCTGGTTGATGCAACATCCCCTTATATCCAACACCCTTTGTACGTGGTTTATTTGTGTAGACACGTGGAATCATAAAAATCTTATCTTTTACTTTTTCTTGTAATACAGCCAAACGATTCATATAGTCTAAAACCGCATCTTCGCGATCCGCACTACAAGGACCGATAATCAAAATTAAACGATCATCTTTTCCAGTAAAAATATCTTCAATTTCCTGATCTCTTTGTTTCTTAATTTTTTGCACCTTATAAGGCAAAGGAAATTCCTTTTTCAAATCTTCTGGAGTTGGTAACTCCTGTATCTTCTTCATATCCATATTCAACATCCCTCTTTAATCACCCTTTGACAATATCATATTCTTGCATATTTTTCAAAATCAGATACGATTTAATCGATATTCCAAGATGTAATCATCCATGATGAAATCATTTCCTATATCTGTCTGTACAGAATCAATCCATTGAAAACCAAACTTCTCATATACAGCTAGACTATGTTTATTATATTTGTTGCAAGTCAAATAAATAGATGGGTAACAATACTTTTCTGCCTGTTTCTTTACATACTCAAACATTTCAGTCGCATAGTGCTTTCCTCTAGCTGAATCCTTTAAATACAGTTTAGACAAGAATAAACGATCCGGCTGATTCTGCAACCCAATATATCCAACTAGCTCATCACCTTCATATACCTTATGATAATGATACTGCTGATGTTTTACTTGGTCTTGCATGGCATCAAAGCTCTGAAACTTATCTACCATATAATCAATCTGTGCTTCTGAAATGATTCCAGGAAAAAATTCATGCCAAATCTTTTCGGCAAGAATAGCTACTTCTTTTAAATCATCCTCATTCTTACACTCTACAATATTAATACTTTTCATAATGCACCTTCGAACTATCAAATTTATCTTTTACCACCTCTTCTTGATCTATATATCCAAATGAAATCATCCACATTGGAACAATACCTTTTGGCAATTTAAAATACTGATTTAAAGCCAAATAGCGCTCTTCATTCGGATACACACCCAGCCAGCATGAACCAATACCCAAACTTTTCGCTTCAACCAACATATTCTCTGTAGCCGCTGCCAAGTCTTGTTGACAATAATCCAAACTATCATTCTTATTTTTATCCGCACAAACAACCATTCCCATAGCTGCATCTTTTAGAAAGGATGCATAGGGTGTCATTTGACTTAAATCCTTTAATGTATCTTTATTCTCAACGACAATAAACTGCCAAGGCTGACTGTTTCTAGCACTAGGTGCACTAAATGCAGCCTTTAAAATTAAATCGATCTCTTCTTTTTTTAAAGATTCCTGTTTATATTTTCTTATACTCGTACGATTAAAAATTGCATCCATACTCTTTACTCCTTTTTTCTGTATTATATCACCATTTTGAAAATTCGCTTTCATTATATAATGACTATTCTTTTCTTTGTGTTACAATACAAGCAGGAGGATTTAACCATGTTAAAATTTGAACCATTCTATCAAGAATACGAAAGAACATTAGATGCCTTCTCATTGGCATTCTCAACAATCTATTTTGAACAAATGACAATTGCACCAAAAAAAGGAATTCCTTATTCAAATGAAATGTTGTCTAGACTATCTAAACAAGCATTCATCATTGAAAATGATCCAGAAACCATTCAAAAGATCAAGGAGTACGCAAAAACATTGCCAGAAGGAAGTTTGGAAAAGAAAGAAGTCGACTATCGCCTTGAAGCCTTAGCACAATCTGAAAACATTCCGAGTGATGTATATGCGAACTATGTCAAAGTCAAAGCCGATAGTGAACTTGCTTGGCATGAAGCTAAAGAAGCAGATAATTATGAGCATTTCAAACCTCATTTACAAGCAATCATGAAAGAGACTTTACACCTTTTAGAATATGACCCTAAGTTTAATGGAAACAATGCGTATGATGTATTGTTAGACCGTTATGAAAAAGGAATGACACAAGAAAAATATGATGCATTCTTTAATAATGTGAAAGAGAAATTAGTTCCATTAATTCATGAAATTCAAAACAAACCACAAATCAATGATGACTTACTTCATGAAACTTATGCAGTGGATCGCCAAGAAAAATTTATGGATGTTATTTGTGACTTCATGAAAGTAGATTTTGGTAAAGTATACCTTTCAACGACAGAACACCCATTCACAGATTTCTTCTCAAGCAACGATAGTCGTATCACAACACACTATTATCCAGATCAATTCTTAAGTGCTATCCTTTCAACTGTACACGAATATGGACACGCTCTTTATGGACTACAAATGGATCCTGCTTTTGAAGGAACAATGCTAACACAAGCTGTTGGTTCAGCTGCACACGAATCGCAATCTCGTTTCTTAGAAAACCACGTTGGTAGAAGTCATGCATTCTGGCAAGCAAACTATAATCAATTAGTAAATTTATTCCCAGAATTTAAAGATGTGTCTGTTGACGAGTTAGTCAGCATGATCAATAAAACAGAATGCGCTTTGATTCGTACAGAAGCGGATGAATTGACATACCCATTACACATTATGGTTCGTTATGAAATTGAAAAAGAAATTGCGAAAGGCAACATAGACTATGATAAGCTTCCAGAACTATGGGCCGATAAATACGAAGAATATTTAGGTGTTCGTCCTGCAAACTATAAAGAAGGTATCTTACAAGATATGCACTGGTCTACGGGTTATTTAGGATACTTCCCAACATACGCATTGGGTAGTGCTTATGCTGCACAATTGTATGCAACAATGGAAAAACAATTTGATGTAGAAGAAGCCCTACTAACAAATCATTTTGAAAAGATTACAGACTGGTTAAAAGAAAATGTACACCATTATGCTGCAAGTAAATCTATGGCTGAAATCGTAGAAGAAGTAAGTGGTGAACCATTCAATCCAGACTATTACACAGATTATTTAATCAAAAAATACAAGAAATTATACAATCTAGACTAACATGAAGAAGTGAGTAACATCACTTCTTTTCTTATTGACAAGAATGGTTAGAAATGAATCATTCTGAATTTTTAAAAAAAAGCAGCTAACCTATTTTCACAGACTAACTACTCATATTTAGTACCTTATTCAAATTTATTCTACAAATCCGACAGTGAAATTCTATCGTATGCGCCATTTTTCTTATCTTCCGGATGTGGCTCCAATCCAATAATCGTGATATCTTTCTGATCCGGTCCGTAAACCCAATACATTCTCATTGCACCACTTGTTTTATTTTCCAAATAAGATTGCCACACTTTCATTCCGTAACGTCTAGATAAAGGCTCTATTTCATGGGTTTGAAGACTCGGATAAAATGGATCCGCCGACAATAACTTTAAAGCTTTCCCCCATTTTTTATAGAGTTGCTCTTCCTTCTTTTTGATCTTACCAGAACGATATTTTTGTTGCAAATCTTGCCAAAGTTCCTGCATTTCAGGAATTCCCATTCGTATATTAAAATTCATTTATTATTCCTTTGAAAAATCCGACAAATCAATAGCCGTGGAAACATCTCCACACTTAAAATTACTTACCGCACGATCCATATCTGCCAATGTTCTAGCTGAAATGCTCTTTGGCGCTGATAATTCCCGAGGTTCAAGAATTATACAACCATTTCCATATTCTTTCACATTGTAGTAATGATAAGTAGCTCCTCTAAGAGTAATTCTTTTTTTGTTATCCAAATGTGCAACATAATCCTTTATTGTTTCCATTATCAACACCTCCAATACAAATCTAAACGTGGGAATTCCCACTCCCTATCATTATAATAATTTTTTCTTTATTCTTTGTCAATCTAATTTTTCTTGTTCACTATCATCAGGAAGGGGAATATGCACAACAAGAAAAACAAATTCTTTATTGATTAGAATGGTTAGATTGGTTAATATATGGGTAAAAAGGAGCTATTTTATGATATTTCAAGAAGATTTTGAACAAATGCGTTCTTTAGAACAAGACTTAACTTTTCTTTCTGCTAAGACTGAATTTGACGAATCAGGCATTCCATTTAAGAAAAAGAACTTAGGCATTCAAAATCAAGATGGTATATACACGAATTTAGGATTACTTTTATCAGACCAATGTAAACATACTATTAAGGTTGCAGTTTTTAATGGAGAAAAACAAAGTGAATTTCAAGATCGAAATGAATTTACCGGTTCATTATTCAAACAAATGCACGAAGTATATT
>NZ_DBMEXE010000121.1:0-3587 GCF_056804935.1 Holdemanella sp.
ATCAGGTATTTCTAACGATTCAATTTATATGATTTACAGAACTGATAAATTTGGAAATCGTGAAATTAAATGTTTAACAAAAATAGATTCAAATTTAAATTCTAAATCTAATATTTCTAAGCAATATTTATCTGGAAAATTTAACAATCCTGATAATAATTACTATTTTACAAATGAAGCAAAAATAAATTATAAAGATATATTTAACACCTTCAAGCGCCTAAAATAACATAAAAATCATCCTCGTTAGATAAGGATGGTTTTTTTCATGTAGCAAAAAAACGCCTAGAGCTTGTCTCTTGGCGTTTGATTTGTTCTATCCTAATTTCTTAAGGATGTTATCTAATTGTGTTTTAGTCATTTCTAGCTTTTCTGTGTAAGATGCTAGTTTTTCTTTTTCTGCGTTGACTTTAGCTTCTGGTGCTTTATTGACGAATCCAGGATTTTTCAACATGCCTGAGCAACGTTTGATTTCGTTTTCTAGGCGTGCAATTTCTTTTTCTAGTTTTCCCTTTTCTTCTTCTAAATCAATTAATGCATCCATTGCGACAGTTAATACGGCTTTTTCGATTGTACGAGAAAGTACGTCTTCTGTATTAAGGTCTTCTTTTACTGTGGCATGTGCCATACGTGCTAGGATGGCAGTTGATTCTGTATTTAGTGCTACATAGCCATTGTCGTTGTGTAGTGAGATTATTAAATCTTCACTTGGTTTCATTGCGTATTCGACTTTGATTTCACGTACAGTTTGAATTGCACTGATGACCAATGCCATTTCGTCTTTTTCTGCGTCTGTGTATTCGAATTCAACTTTTTCTGGCCATGTTTCTACGTTTAGGCTTTCTTTTTCGTGTGGCAAATTCAAATAGATTTCTTCTGTCACAAATGGCATGAATGGTGATAATACTTTTAGAATTCCCATCATGACGGTGTATAGTACAGCTTTTGTATTGGCTACTAAGCTTTCGTCTTCTGAATATAGTGTGGCTTTTGATAGTTCAATGTACCAGCTGCAGAAATCATCCCATACAAAGCTATATAGTTCGTTTCCTACGATGGCTAATTCATATTTGTCCATGTTTGTTGAAACGTGGTCTAATACTTCGTTAAAGCGTGCTAGGATCCATTTGTCTACGCTGTTGGCTTTTGTCATGTCTAGTTCTGGTTTTGTATCACCAATTTGCATTTGAACATAACGAGCTGCGTTCCAGATCTTGTTAATGAAGTTCCAGCTTGCGTCCATCTTCGTTTCATCAAAACGTAGGTCTTGTCCTGGTGTTGAGTTTGTTGTTAAGAAGAAGCGTAGTGCGTCAGCACCTTTTTCTTGAATAACATCCATTGGATCAATACCGTTTCCTAATGATTTAGACATCTTGCGTCCTTGTGTATCACGTACAAGTCCGTGGATCAATACGTCTTTGAATGGACGGTTCTTCATGCAGTAGCGTGTTTGGAAGGCCATACGTGCTACCCAGAAGAAAATAATGTCATATCCTGTGACTAATACATCATTTGGGAAGTATCTTTCAAGATCGGCTGTGTTTTCTGGCCAGCCAAGTGTTGAGAATGGCCATAATGCACTTGAGAACCATGTATCTAATACGTCTTCGTCTTGTGACCAGTTTTCAATGTCTTTTGGATCTTCCATTCCCACATAGATTTCACCTGTTTCTTTGTTTGTCCATGCTGGAATTCTATGTCCCCACCATAACTGACGTGAAATACACCAGTCTTCAATGTTTTCTAGCCATTGTTCAAATGTTTTATTGAAACGTGGTGGTACGAAGTTGATTCTTTGGTCTTCGATTTCTTGGTTCTTTAATACTTCTTCAGCTAATGGTTTCATCTTCACAAACCATTGTTTACTTAAGTATGGTTCTACAATAACACCCGTTCTTTCGGAGTGTCCTACTTGGTGTAAGTGTTCTTCTATGTGATCTACAACACCAGCTTCTTTAAAGTCGTTAACTAAGGCTTCACGACATTCAAAACGATCCATACCAGCGTATTTACCACACATATCATTCATGGTTCCATCTGGATTCATACAGATTGGCATTGGCAAGTTGTATTTTTTAGCTAATGCGAAGTCATTAGGATCATGGGCTGGTGTACATTTCATTACGGCTGTACCAAAGCTCATGTCAATATAGTCGTCTGCCATGATTGGAAGTTCGTCTCCGTTGGCAGGGTTAATGGCATGCATCCCAACGATGTCTTTATATCTTTCATCATCTGGATGTACAAAGATAGCTTGGTCGGCAAACATAGTTTCTGGACGTGTTGTCGCAATGACTAATTCTTGTCCTGTTTCAACTACTTTATATTTGAAGTAGTACATGTGACCCATGATTTCTTTGTGTTCAACTTCAATGTTTGACAATGCGGTTTTAGCTTCTGGGTCCCAGTTAATAATTCTTTCCCCTTGATAGATCAATCCATCATTGTATAAATCTACAAAGACTTTACGAACGGCTTGAGACAATCCTTCATCCAATGTAAAGCGTTCACGACTGTAGTCTAAAGATAATCCTAATTTAGCCCATTGGCTACGAATAGTCGAAGCATATTCTTCTTTCCATTCCCATGCTCTTTCTAAGAATTTTTCACGACCAATGTCATAACGAGAAATTCCTTCTGATTTTAAACGTGCGTCTACCTTTGCCTGTGTCGCAATACCCGCGTGATCCATTCCGGCTACCCAACATACATCATAGCCTTTTAATCTTTTATAACGACATAAAATATCTTGTAGTGTTGTATCCCATGCATGTCCCAAGTGTAACTTTCCTGTTACGTTTGGTGGAGGGATCACAATACAATATGGGCGTTTAGACAAGTCGCCCGCTGTGAAATATCCTTTTTCAATCCAATTTTGGTATTTATCATTTTCTACTGCTAAATGATTATACTTTGCTTCCAACGTCATCCACAATCATCCTTTCCGTACATATAAAAAAGCACATCCCCATAGGACGTGCTTGACGTGGTACCACCTAATTTTATTCTCATTCACATTAACGCTGTGTCACGAAATTTACTACTCTTAGTTCATAAATTCAACTCAAAGACTACCTTCACTTATCCAACACACAAACTTTCACCAACCGCTTGCTCTCTATAGAATTGGTATAAACTACTCCTTCTTATCATCGCTTTGAATTTAGTTTATCAAAGAAAAAGTAAAAACTCAAATCATTTTGAAAAATTAGTTGTTTTATTCTCTACTTTACTATATGATGATTAAAGAAAGCGGTGTAAACATGGATAATCAATTATACAATCAAATCAAAGCTGTTCATGAACAATATATTAAAGAACAGAATCGTTTAGAAGACGAAATCGATAGACTAAGACGAGAAATCGTTTGTCTAGATAATGAAGACGAAATTGAGGCGTTAAATAAACTCGTTAAGATCGATGATATTAAGCGTAAGATGGTTGTAGAATTCATTCATAGTTTAGATAAGATTGTAGAACAGTAATCTACAATCTTTTTTATAACTATTTAACGCAAGATACATTCAAGTACTTATTGTAGTCCTTAAAACTAGCATCTCGTGAATAAAATACAATTAAATTAAGCA
>NZ_DBMEXE010000121.1:3597-5002 GCF_056804935.1 Holdemanella sp.
TAAGCAAATAATCTGATTATGATCAGTTACTATATAATCACTCTCTTTTTGATTTAAGTTATATATTTTCGAATTGAAAGCAACAACCTTAAGTCCTGCCATCTTTGCAGACTTTATACCAAACTCACTATCTTCCACAACAAACAACGGTTTTCCTTTTTTTATTTTAAGAATTGCATTATAGATTTCTGGATCAGGCTTTGTGTTCTTCACATCTTCTCTGCCAATATAAAACTCTACAAATCGATTTAAGTCGAGCTTTTCTAACACTTTTTTTATCACATTTCTAGGGGAAGACGAAGCTATGACGATATCAATATTTAAATCATGTAATTTGTAAAAACAATCCTTTACATTTGGAAAAGCAATTTTCAAATAATCTGGTTCTCCAGACGATTTAATATAATCTAAATATTTTTCTATAAGTTTTTCAATATCATTTCCAGATATATAAGACTCAATTCTTTTAAACACATGTATCATATCTAATCCGATTGTTTCCATCAAGACTTTATCAGGGATATTAAAATTATTATTACTCAAAAAATTTCTCAATAAGTTCAAATACCAACCTTCACTATCAATTACTACCCCGTCCATATCAAATATGATATATCTATTCATGCTTTTATCCGCGTTTAAATGTACCAATCATCTCTATAAATGACACATCTAATGTAGAAACGGAATATTCAATGACAGTTCCATCTTCTGTAAATCCAGTATCCTGTATGATTAAAATAGGTGTAGCTTTATCTATTTCTAATACTTCTCTAGCTTCTTTATCAGCCCATCCTGGAATTAATTTTTCCTTAATTGTAGTAACAACTAAGCCTTTAGAATCTAAATACTTATAAAAATTTTGTGCGGCATCTTCTGCATCTCTTTCAAAGTCCAACAAATAATCTTTTCTTATATATGATCTCGAAAAAGATGCGGCTTTTTTATCTGCATAACGAATTCGGTCCATATACCAAACATGATCACCTGTTTCTATTTTTAATTGCCTAGCAACATCTGAACTTGCCTCTACAACGCCACATTTTACAAATTTTGTTTTGCAAACAAAACCGTTACGATTAATAACTCTATCAGTTTTATATACTGATGGACTGATAATATCATGCTGGTTATCCTTTTGCTCTTTTGAAGATACAAATGTTCCTACTCCTTTTTTTCTATACAAATATCCTTCAGTACACAGTTCATTTAATGCTTGTCTAACGGTCGTCCTACTGACGTTATATTTTTCAATTAATTCCCTTTCAGTAGGAATAGCTTCATCTTCTTTGTATATATTATCATCAATCGAATTAATAATGATTTGTTTTAATTGATAATATAATGGCAATGGTAGACTTTTATCTATAATATATCTCATAACTTTTCACTCCATCTTCTTTAT
>NZ_DBMEXE010000122.1:0-4053 GCF_056804935.1 Holdemanella sp.
CATTGGTAAGCCGTATGCCTTAATAGGGCACGTATGGTTTGATAAGGGGCGGCAGAATTTAAACTCTGCCGCCTACTTTCTTTATGTTCCTAACAATAGGAAACACATTTGGAATCTAGTGAAACAAAATAGGTCTATACTGCTTTATATAAGGAGGACATAATCATGTCAGAAACATTAAAAATACTTAATACTTTAACACAAACAATTTCAATTTCAGGAGATGAAAAAAATGTTGGCAAATGTATGGCACAATACTTAGAGCCATATTGTGATGAAATTGTATATGATAATTTAGGCTCTGTATTTGGTGTAAAGAAAAGTAAAAAGGAAAACGCAAAACGTGTATTAGTAATTACACACATGGATGAATCAGGATTAATGATCACAAAAATTAATAATAATGGAAGCGCTGAATTTATTGAAATAGGTAAAATCAATAAACAATACTTACCAGGAAGTCGTTTGCGTGTAAAAACAAAAACAGGTGAAGTCAATGCCTTTGTGGTAGGCACAGAAAAAATGGTTATCGATTTTGGAACGTATTCAAAAGAAGAAACATTAGCACTTGGTGTATTTGTAGGAGATAGTGCCGTTGTAGACGGTCCATTTGTCAAAGTACAAAAACAATGTATTTCAAAAGCATTAGAATCAAGAGTTGGATGTTTAATGGCTGTTGAATTATTAAAAGCTGTTAAAGATAAAGAACTTGATTTTGATTTATATGTTGGAGCTTGCGTTATGGAAGAAGTAGGACAGCGAGGCGCTACAACAGCTACAGGACTGGTAAAACCAGATCTAGGTGTTGTACTTGGTTGTAAGAAAGCTAAAACATTAGATGAAAAAGACCAAAGCGTAGGAGAGCTAGGAAAAGGCTTATTAGTATCTTTCTACGATAAAGGAATGATGCCAAACCGCGGTTTATTAGATGCATTAGTACAAATCTGTAAAGAGGAAGATATCGCATATCAGCACTACTATAGTATGGATCTAAATGAAGGTGCATGGGTACACAAATTGTTTGCTGGATGTCCAACACTCAATGTATCGATTGCGATTCAAAATGCATATAGCGCAATTGAAAGTATGGATCTAAATGATTATGACTGTGCAAAAAAAGCTTTAACTGTATTTGTTGAACATTTAAATGAAGAAAAGATTCAAGAATTTAAGGAGTCAAATCGATAGGTGATACTATGGAACAAGTAATTGGTGATATTAATTTAGAAATGCTGAAAGAATTAAGTGAGGCTCATGGCATTAGTGGAAACGAAAAAGAAGTGAGTCGCATGATGAAAAAGTGGATGAGTCCCTATGCGGATGAAATCACATATGATAATTTAGGATCCATCATTGGACTTCAAAAAGGAGAAGAAGACCAGCCTACTTTAATGATTTGTGGACACATGGATGAAGTTGGTTTTCTAGTGCGCGAAATTGATGAACAAGGCTACATTCGTATGCTCCCAGTTGGAGGATGGTGGGGGCATGTACTACCTAGTCAGACGCTTGTAGTGACAACACATGAAGGGAAAAGATATCAAGGTGTTGTAGGATCAAGTGCGCCTCATGGATTGAGTAAGGAAGTCAAAGAAAAAGTTATTCATCCCTTAGATTTATTTTTAGATTTGGGTGTCGCAAACCGTGCTGAAGTTGAAGAATTAGGAATTCAAATTGGCGATATGATTACGCCAGATACAGAATTTACAGTTATGAACAACCCAAACTATTTAATGGGAAAAGCCTGGGATGATCGTTTATGTGCAGCTATGGTTGTAGATGTAATGCGTCTTTTAAGTCAAGATAAGCATAAATGTAATTTATATGGTGTTGGTACGGTACAAGAAGAAGTTGGTTTACGAGGAGCAAGAACAGCCGCAAATATGTTACATCCAGATGTTGCGATTGCCTTAGACGTAACAACAAGTATGGATACACCAATGGATAAAGGAATCAATGGCTTAGGAAAAGGTGTTGTATTAAGTGTAATGGATGCGGGAATTATCGCAAATAAAAATTTTATCGCAAAGATGGAAGAAATCTGTAAAGATCTAGATTTAGACATCAATTATGACATGATGACATGTGGTGGAACAGATGCCGATAATATTCATAAAGCACATGATGGTGTTGTCACAATGACATTATCTATTCCTACACGTTATATGCATTCTCATCGATTGATCATTCATCGTAAGGATTATTGGCAAACTGTATTATTAATGGCTGAATTTGCTCGTCGATTAGATAATGAATTGTTGCAGATATTGAAAGGATAAAACAATGAAAGTATTAGTTGGAAGATTTAGTTCAGAATCCAATGAACACTCTAGATCTTTAATGAGTCTAGATAAATTTATTTTGAAATATGGAGAAGACTGTATCGACTCTATGTATTGTCGAGATATTTTTGAAAAAAATGGCATTGAATTGATTCCAAGTATTGGTGCGATTGGACATCCCCATGGACCTGTAACTTTACAGGCTTATGAATTTATTGTGGATAAGTTCAAACAAAGTGTGAAAGAACATCTACACGAAATTGATGGAATCTTCTTGTTTCTTCATGGTGCTAGTAAGGTGATTGGTTTACAAGGAGGTTCAGCAGAACATGCGATTCTACGCGAAATTCGTGCTATTGTTGGACCATATATGCCTATTGCCCTAGTTATGGATCCACACGGAAATTTATCGGAAGAATTAGTTTCAAATGTAAATCTATTAAGATGTTATAGACACTCACCACACATTGATACAAAGGAAACGTATCAATTTATGGCTAAAGATTTTATTGATCTATTAAATCATAGAGAAGACATTCATCCAATTTATTATCGTGTTCCCATTATTATTGGTGGAGAAAAAAGTGTATCTTTTGATGAACCTATGGTGTCTATCAACAATATGTTAGAAGAAGCTGAAAAGACAGGTCGCATTCGTTCAGCCTCTTTCCACATTGGTTATTTAAGACATGATGGACCAAACTTAGGATGTTCTGTTGTCGTATGTCCAAAGACAAAAAAAGACACAGAATTTGCGGATATGTGGGCAAGAAAAATTCGTGAATTTGCCTATTCAAAACGTCATGAATTCCACTATCATGGAAATGTAGCTTCTTTAGAAGATGCAATCAAACAAGTTGTTTATCATGATCAAGGAACATGCTTTATTACCGATTCTGGAGATAATGTAGGATCTGGTGCGGATGGCTTTAATAATTATGTTTTAAGACAAATTATGAATTTAGATGATTTTAATCATAAGAAATACTTAATTTCGGGAATCGTTGATTTTAATGCACATGCTTTCTTAATGAACAAAAAAGTTGGAGACAATGTCGAATTTGATTTGGGTATGGACTATGATGAACTATGTCAGAAAATTCATATTAAAGGTAGTGTTGTAGCCAAAGGCTTAGCTGAAGAAATGTATGTTGGTAAAGAAGATATTGGTACAGTAATTACTGTAAAGGTAGAAAACATGCCTGTGTATGTCGTGGTTGAAAATGATGCCATTCAATATTATGAGCCGGCCCAATATGTAACAAGCGGCCTAAATCTAGATGATTATGATGTCGTTGTTGTTAAACAAGGTTATATCTCAGCTGAATTTGATGAATATGCATCGTATTGTGTTATGGCACTAACGGATGGCCCTACAAATCAAGCGAGTGAAAAGCTTGTATTTAGGCAAATTCATAGACCAATGTATCCATATGATGATCGTGAATTAGACGAAATTTAATGAAAAAATAAATCCACCGCTCGGTGGATTTTATCTTTTATAAATAGTTTTGCATAAATGAATATGCATTGTTGAAACAAATCGCATTGATTTCTTCATCTGTGAATTCATTTTCCTTGAGTTTTAGTGCAATATTTTGGATTTCTGTGATGTCCTTCATACCAACCACATTACTATCTTCCATGCCAGGAATATAGTCCATAAAATCAAAACCTAATGCGATATGTTCAATGCCAATCTTTTCTTTTAAGTATTTAAGGATTTCAATAAAGTCATCTAGTGTCGCATTTTCTTTCTTGTTCTTCACAA
>NZ_DBMEXE010000122.1:4063-4933 GCF_056804935.1 Holdemanella sp.
CTCCAACTAGTCCTTGTTTATTTCTAATAATGTCTAGTTGTAAATCGCTCAAGTTACGGTAATGATTGTATAAAGCCTTCACATTACTGTGAGATGCGATGATGGGCTTTGTACTTGTTTTTGCGATATCATAGAAGTTCCATTCGCAACAATGGCTTGTATCAATGGCTATGCCAATATGATTCATAGCTTGAACCGCTTCAATACCTAGATCTGTTAATGGTTTATTATTTGTTCTTGCACCACAAGCTAAGGCATTATCATCGTTCCAGCATAATGAACCAAGACGTACATTATGATTATATAACCATTGAATTTTATTTGTGACATCTTCTTTAATTCCACACATACCTTCAACAGCGATAAAGACTTGAATATCTTTATCGTTGTTAAATGAGAAATGTTTACTTGAATGAATACAATCATTGGCATATACGATACATTCTTGCATATCTTGCCATGATTCAGTGCCGCTAAAGCAGCAGACAATGGCAGAAAATTTCATGTTGCCTTCTTTAAAGCGAGGATAGTGAAATTCATCCAAACGATTCAACTGTTCTTTATGATCGAACAAATCATTTCCTATATCATCATGTAAATTCGCAAATGAGATCATGCGCTTAACTCCTTTAAGAAGTCTTGAATTTGATCGGCAATCGATTGTAGACTTTCTTGCCAGAACGATTCTTCTTCAATGTTGATATCTGCCATACTTGCGACATTTTCACAAGTATTTGTGGTTGTTGCAGCTAGTAGTTTTTCATATTTAGGAATAAATGATGTCCCTTCCTTTTTGAATTTTGCGTATAAACCACGAGAAAATAAAGCACCAAATGTATATGGGAAGTTATAGTACGCGATATCTGGAAT
>NZ_DBMEXE010000123.1:0-4899 GCF_056804935.1 Holdemanella sp.
TGGAATTTCTTCAGAATAGTTGTTCGGTTTTGAGGGATCGAAAGAGAACTCAAGATCCGGTGGCGATAGCAAAGTGGACACACCTGAACTCATCCCGAACTTAGAAGTTAAGCACTTTCACGGCGACAATAGTTGGGCTTGCCCCTGCGAAGATAGCTAGCTGCCGGGTCCTTTTTTTTTAGATTTTTATTGATTCTTATATATAAATTTGATATTTTCTTTACTAAGGGATATTGTGTTTTGGCATTTAAGGAGGCCGTTCATGTATAAAGTGAGTATATTGATTCCAGTATACAATGTGGAAAAATATTTATCGAAATGTCTGGAATCTATTCTTTTACAGACATACAAAAATATAGAAATCATTATTATTAATGATGGAACTACAGATTCATCATTGGATATTGCCGAATTATATGCTTCTAAATATGATTTTATTCATGTTTATAGCTATGAAAATGCTGGTATTTCTAAAACTCGAAATCGTGCATTAGAAAAGGCAACTGGGGATTATTATTTGTTTGTTGATAGTGATGATTATTTAAATCCGCATATGATTGAAAAAATGATAAATGAAGCTATTAGAACGCATAGTGAAATTGTTACTTGTGGATACCGTATTGAGTATAAAGGATTATCAATTCCAGTGAGTCCTATGCGTAAAAAAACCATGGATTCTTTAACTGCATTAAGAGCATTGAGTCAAAATAAAGGTATTAATAATTATCCTTGGGGAAAACTATATGCGGCTTCTTGTTTTAAAGATGTTAAATTTCCAGATGAGAAAAAGGGATTCGAAGATACGTACACAGTTTTTAAAGCAATCTATAACGCAAATCGCGTTTCAATAATACCTAACTGTTATTATCATTACGTTAAACGTCCAGGATCTTTAACAGATCACATGGATCTTGTACAGGCGTATGAAATGCGTGCAGCCTATGAATATCAGGAGCTTTGTTTACATCAATGGTTTCCTAAAGAAAATTTTTATTACGATATTAACTTTTATAATAGTGATATGGTAATTCTATATACTTTGATTTTTTTCTATTCTAGAAAAGATCAACCTGTCTATGTACCGGCTGTAATTGATTGGTCAAAAATTAACATATTCTATCGTATTGGATATGTTGTATGGCGGTTAATCGCATGTGTAAAGTTTGGATGGTCTTTAAAATGGCAAGAGAATTAATTCGTAAGGCAACTCTAGAAGATATGCCTGTTTTATTAGAAATCTATGAACGTGCTAGAAAATTCATGGTTTCTACAGGAAATACAAATCAATGGACAAATGGATATCCATCAAGACAAATATTGACTGAGGATATTGAAAATAATGAAATGTACGTTTTAGAAGATGAAGATGGCATTCAGGCAAGTTTTGTGTTTTATTGTGGTATTGATCCTTGTTACAATAAAATATATGATGGCCAATGGCTAAATGATGAACCGTATGGTGTTATTCATCGTATCGCAACACGAGGTTTAAAAAAGCATATGGCTGACATCATTTTAGAATATTGTGAATCTAAGATTGATAATATTCGTATGGACACACATATGGACAACAAGCCTATGCAAAATTTCATGTTGAAGCATGGATTTAAACATGTGGGTACAATTTATTTAAAAAATGGACAAAGTCGACTGGCCTTCCATTGTAATTTAAATAAAAATTAGGTAAACTTATAACAGTTTGGGGAGATTATAATTTATGGCATTTGAATCATTAAGTGAACGTTTAAATAAAGCATTTAAAAATATTTCAGGACAGGGAAAACTGACTGAGAAAAATATGAATGACATGTTAAAAGAAGTGCGCATGTCATTATTAGAGGCAGATGTTAATTACGATGTAGTAAAGAGCTTTGTCGAAAATGTAAAAGAAAAAGCACTAGGACAAGAAGTATTAGATTCTTTAAATCCTAGTCAAATGGTTGTTAAAATCGTACATGATGAATTGCAAGTATTATTAGGTGAAGAAGATGCTCGTATTCACTTTAAAAAGCAAGGTATGACTACGGTTATGATGGTTGGTTTACAGGGTACTGGTAAAACAACAGCAAGTGCAAAGATTGCGAATTACTGCAAGAACAAATTAGCTCGTCGTGTTTTATTAGTCGCATGTGACGTTGTGCGTCCTGCAGCTATTGAACAGTTACAGACATTAGGAAAAAGCATTGATGTAGAAGTGTTTACTTGTGGACCAGAAACATCTGCGGTTGAAACAGCAAGACAGGCATTGGCCTATGCGAAAGATCGTCAAAAAGATTTAGTGATCTTCGATACGGCTGGTCGTTTACACATTGATGAAGCATTAATGCAGGAACTTCAACAAATGAAGGATCTTGTTGTTCCTGATGAAATTTTATTAACTGTAGATGCGATGACAGGTCAAGATATTGTGACTGTCGCAAAAGAATTTAATGAACAATTATCTGTAACAGGATTGATCGTTACAAAAATGGATGGCGATGCACGTGGTGGTGGATTGTTGTCAGTTCGTTCTATCACAAATGTACCTGTATTATTTGTGTCAAATGGTGAAAAAGTAGATGACTTAGAAGAGTTCCACCCAGATCGTATGGCAGATCGTATCTTGGGAATGGGAGATATCGTCACTTTAGTTGAGCAGGCTCAAGATAAATTAGATATTGAAGTTCAGAAAAAAACGGCTGAACGTATGAAACAGGGTGTTTTTACATTCAATGATTTATTAGCACAATTAGGCCAGGTTTCTAAAATGGGGTCTATGCAGAAAATGATGAATATGATTCCTGGTATTAATAAGGTAGCTAAAAATTTAGATGATGAAAAAATGAATTCACAGATGAAAAAGAGTGAAGCCATTATTTTATCGATGACAGAATATGAACGTGAAAATCCATCATGTTTAAAAGCATCAAGAAAGAATCGTATTGCCAAGGGTGCAGGAGTTAAAGTTATGGATGTCAATCGTTTGATTAATCAATTAGAACAGATGCAGATGATGACAAAGATGATGAGTGGTAAAGCAAAACTTCCTGATATGTCTGCTCTACAGAATATGCAGCGTGGAGGCGGAATGCCTGGAATGTCAAAGCATTCTGGTAGTAAAAAACAGAAACCAAAAAAGAAAAAGAAGAAAAAATAAAAAAATTAAGGTGTAAAGTAAAAATACTTGACACCTCTTTTTATTCATGTTATTCTTTATGAGCTTTAATAAATTAGAAAAGGTAGGAATTTAAATATGGTTAAATTACGTTTAAAAAGAATGGGTAAAAAGGGAGCTCCTTTCTACCGTATAGTAGCTGCTGATTCACGTAGTCCTCGTGATGGTCGTTTTATCGAACAAATCGGTACTTACAACCCAACTAAAGCTGAAGAAAAAGTAACTTTAGACAAAGAATTAGCAAAGAAATGGTTAAGCAATGGTGCACAACCAACTGACACAGTTCGTTCAATTTTATCACACGAAGGTGTTTTAAAAGAAATGCACGAAGCTAAAAGTTCAAAATAATGATTGATTTAGAAAAAACATTATTAGACATTTGTTTACCACTTGTAGATGATCAAAAAGCATTATCTGTAAAAACAATGGCAACTACAAATGATAATGAAATTTTATTGTATGTATATGCCAACAGCGAAGATGTTGCACGTTTAATTGGCCGTAAGGGTATTATGGCTAGCAGTATTCGTCAAATGATGTCTATTGCGGCACGTGATGTACACAAAAGAATTTCAGTAAAATTTGAAGCGTATTAGGATGTGATTTCACATCCTGATTTTTTTAGGAGGAACATATGATAAAAGTAGCTCAAATCATTAATACTCATGGACTTAAAGGTGAATGTAAATTATATCTTGTGACAGATGATCCGCAGCATCGTTTTGAAAAAGGTAGAGTCTTACATTTAGAAGATGGTCGTACTTTAACCGTTGTGCGTTATCGCGAACAAAAGGGCTTTGGATATTGTTATTTTGAAGGGGTAGATTCAATTGAAAAAGCAGAACAATTAAAGACAAAGGATTTATTTATTGCGCAAGAGGATTTGCCTGAACTTGAAGAAGGTCAATACTATTATCATGAATTGATGCATTGTACGGTTTATAATGAGAAAAAAGAAAATCTTGGAGAAGTTGTGGATATTTTAGAAACAGGAGCCAATCTAGTACTTCGTGTAAAATCAAAAGGAAATAGTTTCTTATTGCCTTTTGTACCTGCATTTATTGTTGATGTGAACAAAGAAGCTCATGAAATCACAATTCGTGAAATGGAAGGCTTACGATGAAAATATCTGTATTAACATTATTTCCAGAATACTTTGAACCTTTAATGACTACAAGTATTTTAAAGCGTGCCAAAGAAAAAGATTTATTTGAATTTGAAACGATTGATTTTCGAAAGTTTACAAAAGAAAAACATGGACATGTTGATGATACGCCATATGGTGGTGGCGCGGGAATGGTTTTGATGTGCCAGCCTATATTAGATGCATTAGAATCCATTCGTACAGAAAATAGCACGGTGATCTTATTGACACCTCAAGGTAAGACATTTAATCAATCCATCGCAAAGGAATTATCTTTGAAAGAACATTTAATTTTTATTTGTGGCCACTATGAAGGATTTGATGAGCGAATTCGAGATTATGTAGATATTCAAATGTCTTTGGGTGACTTTGTGTTAACTGGTGGTGAAAGTGCATGTATGGTCATGTGCGATTGCATATTACGTATTTTACCGGGTGTTATTCGCCAAGATTCCAGTGATGATGATTCTTTCTCAAACGGACTTTTAGAATATCCTCAATATACTAGGCCAGAAATCTATGATGGAAAAAGAGTTCCAGATGTATTATTGAGTGGTCATCATGCGAACATCAAGAAGTATAGACATGAAGAGTCTTTAAA
>NZ_DBMEXE010000124.1:0-4813 GCF_056804935.1 Holdemanella sp.
TTCTTTCATCGGCTAATTTACTTATTTCTTGAACCGAATCAAAAGATTTTTCTGAAGACTTGACGACACCATACGATACAGATATCGAATTTGAGTACTTACCATGCCAATCATGAATGGTCGCATCAAATACTTGTAATATCGAATCTAGATTAGAAACAGAGTTTTGAATCCATACGACAAATTCATCTCCACCAATACGATAGATTTTTCCATAAGAGGCAAACGCAAAATTCATGCAGTTACTAGCCGCACAAATAAGCTCATCCCCAGCACTATGGCCAAGTGAATCATTGGCTTGTTTTAGACCGTTTAAGTCTAAAGATATATAAGCCCATTCCGTATTTAAATCTAACTTTTCCATATCCGAGTCATACGCACGTCGATTGAAACATTTCGTCAGTCCATCCGTATTCGAAGTATACATATATTTTTCTTTTTCATACTTCTCTTTTAATACTCTAGAAAGCATAAGAACAAGTAAGCATGAAGCTAAAGTTAAATAAATACCGACAATCAATATCGCTACGATATTATTTTGAGAAAACATCGATTCAGATATGGATACAGATACATTATAATTTCCGTGTTTTCGAGTTATATATTGATAGTTTTTATTAGAAGTCAGAATCTTCTTCCCGATTTTATTTTTGTCAGTAGCCCCCTTAATTATTTTCGTCTTTGAATTTACAACATAAATTTCCATTCCCTTATACACGGGCATATCAGCTACAACATTTGAAATTTGGTTTTGTTTCAACTCTTTTAAAAGACGCTTTGGCGTAATACCCACTTGAACCATATGCGTTTTAGATTCATTCCAAGTGATCGCATATATCATCTCTTTAGCTTCGGCCGTGTTTGGTGTTACATCCTGGCATAATGTTAAATCGTAATTTTTTAACATTTGTTTAAAGAAAGCCATTTGTTCACCAGAATCAAAGCTATATCCAAAATATTTAGGGATTGAACCCGAATATATCGTTCCTGTTTCATCAATAAAATGATTTTCATCCACGGACATTAAAGATGCGATTTTTTGAAGTTCATCAATATCATATTCTACTTCCGGCTTGGCATCCACAATATAAGATATGGCCTTAGCACGAACTATATAATCATCTTTTAATGATTTCACAAACCGCTCTTCACTCGACTCATTTTTATCAAGAACCGCAATCACACGATCCAATAATACATTGGATGTGGTTTGCGCATTCTTTTCATTTACATATCTTAATATACATGTTTCAAGTATAAGAGCTACGGCAACAATGGTGATTGAAAGGACTAATATTTTTCTTTTTCTCATAAATACTATTTTAGGTTATATTTTCCAAAAATAAAAGTGGCATTTTTTATGCCACGATTTTTTGAATTGATTCCTTCAATTCTTCAGCTGCTTTTTTTGTATCCTCTTGATCCATAATAGCCGATACAACACAAACACCTTGAATAGGACTCTTTTCTAAAACAGAAAGATTGTCTTTATTTAATCCGCCAATCGCACAAACCGGAATCTTGACAGCCGAACAAATATCATTCAGTGTTTCAACACTTGTAATCTTCGTCTTAACATGCGTCTTTGTCGGATAAATAGCACCACAACCCAAATAGTCAGCACCATCGGTCTCTGCTTTTTTTGCAACTTCTACTGTCTTTGCGGTAGCCCCAATAATACAATCTTCACCCATAATTTTACGAGCTACAGAAATTGGCATATCTTCATTTCCTAAATGAACACCACATCCTACAGTCATTGCGATATCCATTCGATCATCAATAATCAATGGGATATTATAGGCATCCGTTATATTTTTGACTTTAACTGCCAATTCATAATATTCCAATGTTGATTTATTCTTTTCACGAAGCTGAATGATGGTTGCTCCACCAAGACATGCCCCTTTTACTTTATTTAAAAAAGTTTCTTCATCATAACCATCTGAATTGGTAATAAAATATAATGTATAATCTACTGTTTTCATTCTAACACCTCTATTTTAAACAAAGATTCATCAAAACTGGTAAGCTTATAGATCTCATCCATAAAATGCATATGGAAAGTTCCAGGACCTTCACATTTCGTCTTTTCAGCAGCTACCTCATAATAACAAGTTGCCTTAATACAAGCCAATAATGGAGAATAACTAGCTAAAAATGTAGCAATTGCCACATTTAACATACATCCAGTCCCCGTAATTCTTGAAAGCATATCACAACCATTTGAAATTAAATTCACTTCTTTACCGTCTGTAACGACATCGATCTTGCCGCTACAAACAACTACACAACCAAGATTTAAAGCCATGTCCTTTAGCCATTTCGCACTTTCATAGATATTTTCTTCATCGAGAACATCTGCATCTACACCGTGCGCATGACTTGTCATTCCATAAAAAGCTTTACACTCACTGATGTTGCCTTTAATGACAGTTGGACAATATAAAGAAACAAGTTCTTTGGCATAATTCAATCGAAGTGTTGAACAAGCCACTCCAACTAAATCTAAAATGAATGGAATTTTATTTTCTTTGGCACATTTAGCACTAATCATCATAGACTTAGCTCTTACATCATCAAAGTTTCCTAAATTTAATGCCAAAGCCGCAGAATGGCAAGTGATATCATCAACTTCATCGGGGTGACAAGCCATAATCGGCTTCGCACCCAAAGCTAATATAAGATTTGCACAATCATTAATTGAAATCGGATTTGTGATACAGTGAATCAAATTATTCGTTTGTTTCAACAAATTTTTGCACTCCTAACTTTCTTTGAATATTTTCTAGGATTCCACTACGAGACATCGACTTCAATAAAACATACGCAATACTTCCACCGATGATTGTACCCATTAAAAAGCTAGGTACATAGAACATCCATGTAAGTCCAGTTCTTCCCCATAAATATGTCATCACTGGATATGAAAGAACAGAACCAATTAAACCTGTACCAATGACTTCACCAAGTACGGCAGCCCAGATCTTTCCTTTACTAACACGATATAAAATACCAGATAATGTAGCTCCAAAAATAGCACCAGTTAAAGCCAATGGTGGAATTCCCATAACTGTCATACGAATTAAACCAATAGCTAAAGCACAAAGAAATGAATACCAAGGCCCCATAAATACAGCCATAGTGATATTAATCAAGTGTGCCATAGGACACATTCCTTCTACACGTAAGATTGGAGAAATGACTACTCCAACAGCTACCATCATTGAAAAAAAGACTAAGCTTAATAAGTAATTGTGTTTATTCATAATACTACCTCCTACAGATACAGATGGCCTAGAAAACACGCAAAAAACCATCTGTGGTTTCGGTATTAGACAAACAGTCCTCTCTCATCCTGTCAATTCAGGCTCCCTCGCTTGTTTTCTATACTCTAGGCGCTCCCCTACAGTAAGGCAATAAAATAAAAAGACCTGCAACGTAAAAAGACAGGTCAAAAAAACATCTATACTTCCTACGCCGGCATTATCCGTCAGGTTTAATGGGTCGAAGTCGAACTTCCTCTCAGCAATAGCTCCCCAGATTTATTTACTACATCTAGAATTTTAGTACAAAACAATTTAAAGTGCAAGCCAAATATGAGATCAAGAAGGAATTTAGGAATGAAACAAGACAAGAATCATTTCTTAGTCATTTTAGCTATCTATTTTCTGATCTTTTTGACAATGGCAGTATCTCCATATGTGATTGTGAGTGGTTACGACAATTCTTTATCCCGCATTCTTATCTTTGAAAGCTTAATGACTACCAATCTTATTGTTCCATTTGCACTAAATACAATCTACCTAGTATATTTATTATTTAAAACCATCCTATCTCAAGATAATTAGTGCTTATTTTAGCTTCTCAACTAACTTTAAAAACTTCTTCTCATTCATCACATCATTCGTTACATATTCACCATTGTAAAATAGCGCATATGTTGTGATGGGTGTTGGCGCATTTTGCGCCTTTTCTTTTGTATCTAGATGAATCGCTTTAAATTCTATATTCATTTCTTTAGACAAATTTTCAATGATTGGAACATATTTTGCATTAAAAGGACATTGACTTGTGTAATATAAGACAAAACCTGATTCTTCTATATGACAATCTTTAGCGCAGGATTTAAATTTTGGTAAATCAAAATCATTAAAAGATAAATACCACAATTGAATACCATTACTAGCTTCATCAGAGACTCTAAAACCTTTATAAGCTAAAAACTTAGGATCCGCAAGATAGGATGTTTTCTTTTTGCTTGATAAAATACAAATTCCATCCAACCCCTTCTTCTTACTATCCTCAATACACATATTTAATAATTCACTCGAATACCCATGACCCTTTAAAGATCCAGATACCCATAGACAATCAATATACATAAAATTCTTGGCATCGAGTGGAATCCACGCATTCTTTGCCGGAATATATTCAATAAAGCATTTCGCTCTTACAGATGCTTTAATAAAGACAAGTCCATCCTCAAAACGATCTGTCAACCAATCTTTCTTGGATCTTACTTCAACATCTGAATTACTACTAATGGCACAACAAATGTGTTCTTGTTCTATATTTTCTTTTGTGACATATACATAATCCATTTTAAACACCTCAAAATCAGTATACTAAAAGGAGTTGAAATCAATCAAATCTTTGTTAATATTTAATCAATTTCATTTTCCTATAATAAGTTGAGATTATATCATTACTAGATATTCCTGTAGTTTAGTGCAAGAAAAGACTTTTTCTGCGAAAAAGTCACACGTCTAAATGACGTGCCCGGTTCGTTTCCAGTCGTCCGGTAACATTT
>NZ_DBMEXE010000125.1:0-4770 GCF_056804935.1 Holdemanella sp.
CCAAATGGATCGATCACAATGCCATGAATCTGATTTAATGCCATCTTCACAAATGGCATATATTGATTATATGTCATAACCAAGGAATGGATTTCACTATCTTGATCCCATTTTTTCAATTGATCCATACTTGAGAAGACAGGAAAGAAACTATCTCCCTTATCATTTTGAATCAAAGACAATTGGAATTGTGTATTTGGTTCAAAGACTAAGACTCCCTTTTCATTGCGAGAAGGGTCTTTATCCCATTGTGCTGGAATTAGAAAATTAGTCGAAATAAACGCATCCAACAAGTTTCTAAATGCTGAATCTGTTTTTTCTCTATTAAATACAATTAATGTTTCTTGTAGTTTTTCATTTTTAAATTCATTTACCATATTTATTCCCCTGAAATTGTACACTCTTCAAATGCGATACTTGGACTTACAACCTGGTGATAACTCCAATCTAAATCGTTACCCACACTAATTACGTGTTTCATCATATTTAAGAAATTATTTGCGACGGTAACCAAGGTAACATTCTTATCTCTTTTACCATCCTTTACCCAGAAGCCTGAGCATTGTAGTGAGAAGTTTGTAGAAACAAAATCAAGTCCAGCATGAAGACCCGCTAAATTCTGTACGACAAAGCCATCCTTAATTTTTGTACATAAATCCTCAAAACTATCATTTCCCGGTACAATGTAACAATTCATTGGCTGTACACTTACGCTAGATGCATAGCCCGATTTAAAGCCATTTCCTGTACTCTTTGTATGCATTCGATTGGCACTTCTTGTGTCATGAAGCATCATAACATATTTTCCGTGATCCACCAAAGTTTTTGAAGAAGTTGGACACCCCTCATCATCAAAATTGGCAATACTTAGACAATCCGTATTCTTTGGATTATCAATAATTGTGATTTGTTCAGAGAAAATTTGTTCATTAAACTTATCTTTTAAAGGTGAAATTCCCTTATACATTAATTCCCCATTAAATAAACCAGTAAAGGCGGCAAATAAAGATGTCATCGCATCCTTTTCAAAGATGACTGGACATGTACAGCTTGGAATTGGTGTGGCCTTTAATTTATTTAAAGCCTTATCGCAAACACGAGAAACAAATGAATCCAAATCATACTTTTCAAAGTCATAAACAACTTCAACTAAACTTGCATCCTTGACTTCTTCCTCTTCTTTAACGACAACACTGGCAACAATGTACTGCATTTCATCAGCATCTTGTACATCCATGCCTAAGCTATTCACAATACTGCGACTTCCACTGCCTTGGCTATAGCCTAAATATCCAACTTGAATGACACGTGGATCATAGGCTAGAATCTTAGCTTCTAAGCTTTGAAGAACATCCTTCACATATTCTGTACTAGCCATATTCCAAGTCACATCTTTTTTTGCGTACTCAATTGGTTCTGGTTTTCTTAACGAATCGGTTTCTTCATTTGAAATAATATGTGCTTGTTCAATCAATGATTTTAGAACAGTTTCACACATAGAATCATCTATTTCTTCCAATGCCATATTGGCCATTTTTCCATCTACAATTCCACGAATACTTGTACCTGTCACTTTACTGGATACTAAAGTGTCCATTTGTCCTTGAAACCAAGTCATTTCTTTTTCAACCGTTGTAGATTGATAGATTTCAAATTCCTGAATACCTAGGCCAAGTGCTTTTTCAATCCATACTTGTTTATTCATTGGCCGTACCTCCTACTGTAATTTGTGAAACACGAATGGCCGGTTGACCTACATCTGTAGGAATCGAACCAGAACTAGCGCCACACATACCTTGTCCACGCTCTAAGTTTTTACCCACGCGATCAATATTAAATAGGATATCTGCACCATTGCCAATTAAAGAAGCCCCTTTTACTGGATAGGAAATCTTGCCATCTTCAATTAAATAACCTTCTAATACGGCAAAGTTAAATTCTCCGGTTTGTGGATTTACACTTCCACCACCCATTTTCTTTGCGTATAGTCCTCGCTTGATTTCTTCAAACATTTCGTCAAAATCATCATTTCCAGCCGCAATATATGTATTTGTCATACGCGAAGTTGTTTCAAATTTATAAGACTGACGACGTGAACTTGAAGTCGATTCAAGACCCATCCTTCGACCATTCAAGCGGTCTATCATATAACTCTTTAAAATACCATTCTCAATTAATACACGTTTTTGTTGGGGATTTCCCTCATCATCTACGTTTTGTGAGCCCCATGCATTTGGAATTGTGCCATCATCAATAGCTGTAACTTTATCACTTGCGACTTTTTGACCTAATTTATTACAGAATACACTCTGATTTTTACTGACTGAACTTGCTTCTAAGGCATGTCCACAAGCTTCATGGAAAATAACACCGCCAAAGCCATTATCAATAATGACTGGCATTTTACCAGATGGACAATCTTTTGCCTCTAATAATACTAATGCGATACGACTTGCTTCTTGTCCAATAGATTCTGGAGTTCTTTCTTCAAAGAATTCTAAGCCTTTACTTGCGCCTGGTGCTTCATAACCAGATTGTAAGTTTTGGCCATCTTGGGCAAAAGAGGATACAGACATACGACAACGAATTCTTGTATCATGTACGAGCCTTCCTTCACTATTTGAAATCTGTACATTTTGGCATACACTTGCCAACCCTACAGATACTTTTTGAATTTTATCTGAATATGCTTTAGCCGCATCACTTGCACGTACCATTAAGGCAACTTTAGATTCTAATGAAGCTTCTACAGGATTTTCCTTGATTGGATGAAGATTTTCATGAGTTTCTTCAACCAAAGAGATCGATACAGATTTAGATTCTATGCCAAAACCTCCACGCAAATCATCCACTAAGGCATTTAATGATTCTTCATTTGTTTCATTTGTGTATCCATATACAGATTGCACACCTTTATATAGACGAATTCCAATGCCAGCACGAATCAATACGTTTGTATCTTCTAATTTTCCATTTAACATGGATAAAGATTCCGTTGTACCTTCTTCTTCAAAGATTTCGGCAAAATCACAAGAAGAAGCCATACAACGTTCTAATAATTTTTCTAATTGTTCCTTCTTTAACATATTTATCCCTCAATGCAATCTACAAATCGTTTTGTGATTAATTGAGGACGAGTAATAATAGATCCTACTACAACACTAAAGCATCCAAGTTCTAATACACGGCGTGCTTTTTCTGGTGTATCAATATTTCCTTCGGCAATCATTGGTACATTTGATTGTTCTAAATATTTACGCATTAACTCAAAATCATTTGTTTCCACTTTATCGCCCTTACTCTCTTCTGTATATCCAACTAATGTTGTTCCTACAAAATCAAAGCCTAATTGAGCGGCATGAAGACACTCTTCTAATGTAGAGCAGTCTGCCATTAATTTTTGTTCTGGATACTTAGCACGAATATCAGCATACAATTCATCTAAAGTTCTTCCATCTGGACGAACACGACAAGTTGCATCTAAGGCAACGATTTCTGGATGTGCCCCTTCAATCAATTCATCGATTTCTTTCATTGTAGGTGTAATAAATACTGGACAATCCCCATATACTCGTTTAATAATTCCAATAACTGGTAAATCAACTTCTTTTTGAATTTCATTAATATCCTCTACAGTATTAGCACGAATACCTTTTGCGCCTCCCCATTTAGCCGCTCTAGCCATACGTCCCATAATAAAAGATGAATGTAAAGGTTCATCTGGAAGCGCCTGACAAGATACGATTAAGTGTCCTTTTACTGATTCAATGTTACTCATGATTTAAATCTCCTTCTTCTTACTTATATATATAGGTAATTATACTACGTATATAGGTTGAAAAACACGAATTTGAAAAAAATTAAAAAAATTTTAAAAAAGTGCTTGCAATCATTTTAAAGTGATGGTATATTTAATGGGCACTGAGCGAGACACAAAAGCTCAGTTGAAATAAATGCGCCCATAGCTCAACTGGATAGAGCGTTTGACTACGGATCAAAAGGTTGTGGGTTCGATTCCTGCTGGGCGCGCCATTTATTTTTTTTCTAAAAATATCGGGATGTAGCACAGCTTGGTAGTGCACTTGATTTGGGATCAAGGGGTCGCAGGTTCAAATCCTGTCATCCCGACCATTATTTTATTTAATTCGGCTGGGTAGCTTAGTTGGCTAGAGCATCCGGTTCATACCCGGAAGGTCGTGAGTTCGAGTCTCACTCCAGCCACCAACGAGTTTAACTTGGACCCTTAGCTCAGTTGGTCAGAGCATCCGGCTCATAACCGGCGGGTCGTAGGTTCGAGTCCTACAGGGTCCACCAATTATACATATGCAGAAGTACCCAAGTGGCTGAAGGGTCCGGTCTTGAAAACCGGTAGGTCGTGCGAGCGGCGCCTGGGTTCGAATCCCAGCTTCTGCGCCATCTTAATTAATTCATATCGCGGGATAGAGCAGTCTGGTAGCTCGTCGGGCTCATAACCCGGAGGTCGTTGGTTCAAATCCTTCTCCCGCAACCATGTGGTCTCATAGCTCAGTTGGTAGAGCAAAGGACTGAAAATCCTTGTGTCGTTGGTTCGATTCCGACTGAGACCACCATTTGTCAAAGATTGCACCTAGCATTTGCCAGGTGCTTTTTTTATGCCTTATTTAAAGCATATTCTCACATTATGGTTATATTGGCGCAATAAATTTGGATGGGGTTAGGTGAATTTGCTCTCCAAGAATTTAAGGGGCGGCATATACCCCAAAACGTTTTATAGCTGATATTGGGCTCAGA
>NZ_DBMEXE010000126.1:0-4718 GCF_056804935.1 Holdemanella sp.
TGCCCATGAATATAAGTTAACTGCCAATATCTATTTCACACCATTAGATTTTACTTTGGAATATCTTCAACAAAAAGATTTAGTGTATTCTGGAACCAAAGATCAGTGGGCTAACTTCGATAAGATTGAACACTATTGTATTTATCATCTTATTGAATTTCATAGTATTGTTGATGGGAATCATTCTTTAGAAACAGGAAATATTCAAACAGATATTGAGAATCTGAAACAAATCATGTATCGTGTAGAAACATTTATCCACAGCTTATAAGGCTGTGGATATTTTTAATTGATCTTTTAAACGCTCAAAATAATTCATTTGAAATTGAATACGATCTAGCCATAATGTTTGTGCCGTCTTTGTTGTACATGTATAAGAAGCATATTCATTCAATGTTTGTAACATAGACTCCACATATTGAATTTGTACATCAATTGGTTGTTTACTAAACTGCACAGCTTCTAACGTTTCATATAAGCGATAGGCGCCTACACGATCAATATTATCCGCTTCTTGTACACTCAGTGTAAACGCATTATATTCCCCATCAAAATCCGCTTTTAAATCTACATGAATCGCAATGGCATAACATATATCATGAATACGCTCTTTAGGATAGTCAATCGATTCAAGAAATATACGCACCATTTTACCAGATACCCTTCCATGATTTTGCCACTCATCCTGTGTTTTAAAAGGTGTACAATAACTCACATCATGCAACAAACACGCAATCATTAAATCTTCTACATTCAACCCTTCTTTTTCAGCAATTTCCTTTCCAATATTTGCGACACGATACGAATGAGCCAAACGATATGTATCCTTTATTTTCAATTTCAAATAGTCTTGAACCTTAACTAAGTACTCCATATATTCATTATACTATTTCTTTCAGAAAATTTCTGAAAAAAGCTTATGTTCATGGTATGATATATGAAAGGAGTTTTTTATTATGAAGTTAAATGTCGATTTAGAAAATCATTCATATCCAATATATATTGAAAGAAACGCAATTCAAAAAGTACATGAATATATTCCTGTATCAAGAAAAATTGCGATTATCACAGATACAGGTGTGCCTGAAAAATGGGTCAACATCGTAAAAGAACAGTGTCCTGATTCTTTTATATGCACCATTCCGCAAGGTGAACCATCCAAATGTTTTGATCAATATAAAAATCTTTTAGAAGAAATGATTTCACACAACATGTCTAGAAAAGATGCCATTATTGCGGTAGGCGGTGGTGTTGTCGGAGATCTTGCAGGTTTTGTCGCCGCTAGCTATATGCGCGGCATTGATTTCTACAACATCCCAACAACTGTATTAAGCCAGGTTGATTCAAGTGTAGGCGGAAAAGTAGCTATTGATATGGGTTCCTACAAAAACATTGTAGGGGCATTTTGGCAACCTAAAACCGTTATTATCGATCCAAACGTATTATCTACACTTTCTCTTCGTCAACAACACAATGGATTATGTGAAGCTTTAAAAATGGGACTCATTTTAGATGATCATTTAGTCTCTCTATTTGAACAAGAAACAATAGATATCGATGCGATTATTACGCGTTCCATTGAATTAAAGCGAGATGTAGTTCAACAAGATGAAAGAGAAAGTAATCTTAGAAAAATTTTAAACTTTGGACACACCATTGGACACGCCATTGAATCTGCATATGGATTAAATACATATCTTCATGGAGAATGTGTGGCGATGGGTATGTTATTCTTTATTGAAGATAAAACATTAAAACAACGCGTATTAAACATATATAAAAAGCTAGATTTACCTCAAGTACCAAACTATGATACTTCCACATTATTAGAATATGTAACACATGATAAGAAAAGCAGTCATAATACAGTATCTACCGTTTTAGTTGAACAATCTGGTTCTTACATCATCAAAGAACTTTCTTTTAAAGAAATACAAGAAGTATTAGAAAGAGGACCTTATGAAAAATAATTTTGGTACAAATATATCTTGGACATTATTTGGTGAAAGCCATGGTCCTGCCATTGGTATTACGTTAGATGGTCTTCCTGCTGGCTTTAAGGTGGATATGGAACAAATCAAATCTGACATGGATAAGCGTAAGGCAACAGGTAAAATTTCAACACAAAGACACGAAGCGGATGAAGTGCATATTCTTTCTGGAATGTATAATGGCTATACAACAGGTACAGCTCTTACCATTCTAATTGAAAACCAAAACACAAAGTCAAAAGACTATTCTGCTTTTCATGGAAGATTGCGTCCTGGACATGCTGATTTTACTGCCTTTGAAAAATACAACGGATATCAAGACTATCGTGGTGGCGGACACTTTTCCGGAAGACTTACCGCATGCATTGTAGCTGCCGGAAGTATTTGTCGACAAATTCTGAAATCACAAGGCATTGTAATTGGATCACACATTGAAAGCTTATATACGCTATCGGATATACCTTTTAGTCAGGACTCTCGTGTTTTAGAAAAACAAATTCAAGAAGTCAATGATAAAACATTTGCGGTTATAGATGATCAAGTCAAAGATCAAATGATTCAAGAAATCGAAAAAGCGGCTGCTGAAGGTGATTCATTAGGTGGTATTTTAGAAACTGCCATTATAGGTCTTCCTACAGGACTAGGAGAACCTTTCTTTGATTCAGTAGAAAGCATTTTATCGCACTTAATTTTCTCTGTACCAGCCGTTAAAGGCGTTTCCTTTGGCGAAGGATTTGGCTTTGCGAAACTTAAAGGTTCTCAAGCCAATGATGCCTTCCGTTTTAATGATAAAATTGAAACCAAGACAAATCACAATGCCGGAATCAATGGCGGCATCACAAATGGTATGCCAATTTTAATCCATACTTGTATTAAGCCAACACCATCGATTTTTAAAACACAAGAATCTGTGGATTATCTTTCAAAAGAAAACGTGGATCTTAAAATTCAAGGAAGACACGACCCATGCATCTTGCACCGAGCAAGAATTGTTGTGGATAGTGTAGTTGCGTTTGGTTTATTAGATTTATATATGTCTAGGCTTGCCATTAAGCCACTTCAGGGGGATTTTGAATGAAAGTAAAAGTAACACCAAGTAAAGTACATGGAAATGTAAAGATACCCGCATCCAAATCTATGGCGCATAGAGCATTGATTTGCGCCTCATTAAGTGATGGTACAAGTCTTGTTTCTAATGTCACAAACTCAAAGGATATTGAAGCAACCGTTGGCTGCATGAAAGCTTTGGGTGCTATAATTAAACAAATCGATGAAACTACATATGAAGTAACAGGCACTAATCTTTTTAAACAAGAAGGAAGTATTACGTGTAATGCGAATGAATCCGGTTCTACTTTACGCTTCTTGATTCCACTTGCTGCATGTACAAATGCCAAAGTTAAATTTTTAGGTCAAGGAAGATTGCTTCAAAGACCTATGGATGTATATGCGAATGAATTTAAAAAACAAAACATTGAATTTAATCAATCCGATAAAGAAATCATTGTGAGTGGAAATCTACAAGCAAAAGACTATGTTGTACAAGGAGATATTTCAAGTCAGTTTATTACAGGCTTCATGTTTGTCCTTCCATTATTAGATCAAGATAGTACACTTACAATTACTGAGCCTTATGAATCAAAGAGCTATGTAAATCTTACGATTCAAATGTTAGCGAAATTTGGCATTGAAATTTTGGAAACAAGTTCAAATTCATATTTAATAAAAGGAAACCAACACTATAAAGCACAAGATGTTTCTGTAGAAGGAGACTTTTCTCAACTAGCATTCTTTGCGGTGTTAGGCACTTTAAACAATACTCTTTCATGCTCCAACATGGACATGTCAAGTAAACAAGGAGATAAAGCCATTTTAGATTGTATTCCTAGTTTTACAAGTGACAAGGATACGATCACATTCACAAAAAAACAACCTGTACCACAAACTATCGACTTATCTAATTGTCCAGATTTAGGTCCAATCTTATGTGTCTTGGCCAGCTTCACAAATGGTGAAACCAATATTGTGAATGCAGCTCGTTTACGCATGAAAGAAAGTGATCGTATTCTAGCTATGGAAACAGAATTAAAAAAATGGGGTGTAGATATTACTTCTACATTTGATTCCATTCAAATTCACGGTAAAGAACACTATAAATCAAATAATACAGTAGAAATCTTTGGACATAATGATCACCGTATTGTTATGGCAATGACGGTATTTGGATTATGTGCAGGTTCCGAATGTATTATTGATGATGCTCAAGCCATCACAAAGAGTTACCCTACTTTCTTTGAAGACATTCAAAGCTTAGGTGGAAAGGTTGAGATTCTATGACAAATATTGCGATTATAGGACTTGGATTAATGGGAGCGAGTTTTGCGAAGAAACTAACACGCTTAAACTACAACGTCTATGGTATTGATGTATCTCAACAAACCATTGGTAAAGCCAAAGAATTAAAAATTATCGTAGATGGTAGCACAAATCCTTTAGATGTCATTTCAAAGTGTGATACATTTATCTTCTGTTTATATCCAACTAAAATTCTTCCTTGGATTGAAGTCTATCAGAATGATATTCCTAAAAATTCATTATTAATGGATATTAGTGGTGTAAAGACAAATATTGTCAAACCCATTCAAGATGTATTACGAGAAGATCTTGAATTATTAAGCATTCACCCCATGTGTGGTAGAGAATCTCGTGGTATTGAATTTAGTGATG
>NZ_DBMEXE010000127.1:0-4718 GCF_056804935.1 Holdemanella sp.
GAGTGATACAGTATTGGTGGATTTCAGTATGACAGCACTCGATTATTTGAAGAGTAAAGAAAGAAACATTGCTTATTTGGATACACACTATTATGGTGGTGTTAAAAAGTATCAATGGGTGACTTTGCCTTTGGCAATTCATGGTGTTGTTTGTTTGAAAGATGGAACAACTGTAGATGTAGCGATTGGAGATAAAGAAAGTGATCCAGTATTTGTGATTAGTGATTTATTGATTCACTTAAGTGCAGATCAATTACAGAAAAAGGCAAATGAAGTGATTGCCGGTGAAGATTTAAATGTAACTGTTGGATCTATTCCTTTAGAAAATGAAGAGAAAGATGCAGTAAAGGCCAATGTTGCTAAAATTTTAAAATCAACTTATGGCTTTGAAGAAGAAGACTTCGTTTCTGCTGAATTAGAGGTTGTCCCTGCAGGACGTGCTAGAAGCTGTGGATTCGATTCAAGTATGATATTAGGTTATGGACATGATGATCGTATTTGTGCGTATACAAGTTTGATGGCTCAATTAGAAGCAGAAAATGTAAAACGTACAGCTGTTTGTTTGTTAGTGGATAAAGAAGAAGTCGGATCTCAAGGTGCTACAGGTATGCACTCTATGTTCTTTGAAAACTTTGTTGCAGAAGTTATGGATTGTATGGGTGATTATTCTGCATTAAGCGTGAAACGTGCAATGATGAATTCAACTATGTTGTCAAGTGATGTAAGTGCTGCACATGATCCAATTTACGCTTCAGCATCAAGTCCAAGAAATCAAGCTGAATTTGGTAAAGGTATCGTATTCAATAAATATACAGGAGCTCGTGGAAAGAGTGGATGTAACGATGCGAATGCAGAATATATCGCATTGATTCGTCGTATTATGGATGATCACAATGTAGCTTGGCAAACAAGTGAACTTGGAAAAGTAGACCAAGGCGGTGGAGGAACAATCGCTTATATTTTGGCTAATTATGGAATGCAGGTAATTGACTGTGGTGTAGCTTTACATAATATGCATGCACCTTTTGAATTGGCAAGTAAAGCTGATATCTATGAAGCAAAAAAAGGATATGCTGCATTCTTAACATACGAAGGATAATTTATGGAACCAGTAACTTTGATTGCGACGGATTTAGATGGTACATTTTTGAATTCAAAAAAGCAGGTATCAGATTTAAATCGTAAAGCAGTATCAAAATTGAAAAATCACGGAATTTTATTTGGCATCGCATCTGGACGTCCAGTAGAGACGGTTCGTGCTATGTTGAAAAAATGGAAAATTGAAGATAGTGTTAGTTTTATCATGGGAATGAATGGTGGCGTTGTATATGATTTAAGACAACGTACCAAAGAAGAGTATCATGTTCTTGATGGTGAAGTCGTTTTAGATGTGATTCATTTTTTTGAAGATTTAGACGTTGATTTTTGGATCTTGGAAGGTGCCACACGTTATACAAATCATACAAGTATTGAAACGCAGGAACATGCACGAATTTTTGGTGAAACAGAAATTGAAATTGACCTTGAACCATATCTAGAAAATAATACATGCAACAAACTGATTATACATTGTGATAAAGAGTATATGCCGATTGTATTAGAACGTGCTAAACAATATAAGAATGAGGCTTGTGTCGGTTTCTTAACAGCAGATAACTTATTCGAATATGTAGATCCTAGAATCAATAAAGGATATGGGATTGAAAAGGTAGCTAAGCATTTTGGTGTCAAACTTGAAAACTGTGTGGCTTTTGGGGATGAACAAAATGATAAGGAAATGCTTGAAAAAGTCGGTATGGGTGTATGTATGAAAAATGGCTCACAGGATGTTAAAGAATGCAGTGCATTTGTAAGTCCTTATACAAATGATGAAAGTGCAGTGGGTCGTTTTATTGAGGAGAATGTTTTTAAGGAGGAAATGGATGTCATACTTTGATGATGTATATTGTGGATTATGTAAAGATATTTTGGAAAATGGAGTTCAAGTACATAATCGTACTGGCATTGATACAATTAAAGTTCCAAGTGCACATTTTCATTTAGATCTATCTAAAGAATTTCCTATTTTGACGACAAAACAGTTATTTATTCGTCAAGCTGTTACAGAAATGCTTTGGATCTATCAGGCTCAAAGTAATGATGTTAGATGGCTTCAAGAAAGAAATGTTCACATTTGGGATAAATGGGAAATTAATGAAGATGGCGACTGGATTGATGAGAATACGGGAAAAGTATTAAAACATTTTGATCCAAGTTTTGCCCATACCATTGGTACGGCTTATGGATTTATTGTAAAAAAATATGATTTGATGAATAAACTGTTGAATTCATTAAAAAACGATAAGGAAGATCGAAGACGTGTGATCTCATTATGGCAGGATAGCGAATTAGATACAGCTGTACTTCCTAGTTGTGTATGGAGTTCAGAATGGGATGTGACGGATGGAAAGTTAAATATTTGGGTACATCAAAGAAGTTGTGATGTTCCATTAGGTTTGCCATTTAATGTAACGCAATATGCAGTTTTATTGATGATGGTTGCCAAGGTTACTGGACTTGAGCCAGGTACGATTGATTGGTCAATCAAAGATGCACATATTTACGTGAATCAAATTGATGGAATTAAAGAACAATTAAATCGTTATGAAACAAAAGGCTCATTACCAGCACCTAAGTTGTGGTTGAATCCAGATATTCAAGATTTCTATGCATTTGATCCAAAGAATGATGTGAAGCTGATTGGCTATGAGCATATGGGAAAAATTAGTTTCCCTTTAGCACAATAGGAGAATTATGAAATTAACATTGATTGCGGCGATTGGTAAAAATCGTGAATTAGGAAAAAACAATGATATGATTTGGCATTTGCCTCAGGATTTGAAGTTTTTTCGTAAGCAGACTTCGGGACATACAATTGTGATGGGAAGAAAAACATTTGAAAGTCTTCCAGGTATGTTACCTAAACGTCATCACGTCGTGATTTCGCGTTCGTGTTCAGATTTGGGTGAAGGCGTCGAAATGTGTTCGAGTGTTGCAGAATTTTTGAAGCGATATAAAGATGTAGATGAGGAAATCTATTGTATTGGTGGAGGCATGATTTATAGTGAGATGTTAGCTTATGCAGATAAGCTAGTGTTAACTGAGATTGATGCGCAAGCGGATGCTGAGGTTTATTTTCCTGAATTTGACAAGTCTTTGTATACAAAAACAATACTTTCCGACATAGAAGAGAATGGAATTCACTATCAACATGTTGAATATACTTTAAAATAACCATTTGCAGAGAATTTTTGTGATTCTCTGCTTTTTTGTTTGGCAGATTTATTGTAAAATAAAACTAGGTTAGATACTATATAATCTTTTTGGAAGGAGGATCAACATGAGTGATACTTATTATGTAAAAACATTTGGAGGGTTGGAAATCACAAACGATAATGTAACCGTTAATATTGTCGAATTATTTGGAAAGCAGCTAGTGAATTTATTACAGGTCTTATTGTTTCACAGTGAAAAACCAGTTCAAAAAGATGAACTGATTGATATTCTTTGGCCAGAAAGTAAGAATCCATCTAGTGCTTTAAAGTTCTCGATTTTTAGATTGCGTGCTGAATTGAATGAAATTGAATTCTTCAAAGACAAAGAGGTTATTGTAACAACAAGAAAAGGGTACATTTTAAATCCAAATTTAGATTGGAATATTGATTTTGTTGAATTGGAAAAGGCGTATAACCAAATTAACGATGGTTCGGAACTTTTAGACGAAAAAGAGTTTAAGACGGCTAGAAAGATTTTCAGATTGTACCAAGGTCGTTTCTATGCTTCACCAAGCCAATTGCACTGGATTTTACAGAAACAAGAGATCTTTAGACAAATGTATGTGAAAACGATGATGCGCACATCTTGTTACTTATATACGCAAAAACGCTATGATGAGATGATGCTTATGAATTATCAGGCGGTTTTAATTGAATCATTTAATGAAGGTTTACATTACTATTATATGAAAGGCTTAGTGGCTACACGTAATTATCGTGAAGCGTTGAAGTATTATGATGAATTGAATGATATTTTCTTATCTGAACTAGGTACGGGTTTATCGAAACGCTTTAAACAATTGTACGATATCATTATTGCTGATCATGCCAAAGAAGAAAGTAAAGATATGGAAACAATCATGCGTGAGCTTTCAAGCCGTGATCAACAAAACCAAGGCTTCTTCTGTTCGTATGAAATTTTCAAGTATTTCTATGAATTGTTGTTAAAAATGTCTATTCGTAATGAACAAAATTATTATTTGATTATGTTACAGTTTTCAGATGGTACTTTGGATTATGAAAAGATTGGTTTAGATTTTGATCGTGTAAAACGATTGGTAGGTTCTTGTTTAAGAAGCAATGACTTGTTTACTCGTACAAGTGAAACGCAACTACTGCTTCTAGTGGATTGTCAAACCGAAGAGAATGCGCACTTGATTATTCAGCGTATTTCAAATAAGTTCTATAGTATTTTTAGAAAGAAGAATTATCAAATGAATTATTCTGTTCATAAGGCAGAATTAGATAGAAATAATTAGTAAAAAGGAAAGATGTTGGTTGTATATGGATATAAACATGTTGCAGAAAAGGATACATAAATTATTGATCATCTCTGTCATGATGGTACTTTCAATACTTGTTATGGCATTCCTTTTCATTGACCATGGAGATGATAGTTTAAAT
>NZ_DBMEXE010000128.1:0-4690 GCF_056804935.1 Holdemanella sp.
AGAATTTCAAGAGCATCTTGCGTATCCTTTAATTCACGTTTTAAACGCCTGTTTTCAAGCTCGGTCTCTGTTAGATTTCCTGAACCTTTAAATGTTGCCTGGTTGTTATTGGCTTTAGCTTCTTGCTTCCATCTATATAAAGTACTATCTCCAATACCTAAATTTTTCGCACATTCTTTACGACTAAGTTCTGGATGTGTTAAACAATAATTAACTGCATTTTGTTTAAATTCTTGATCAAACTGTTTCTTTTTATTTGCCATTTTCTTTTGCCTTCCTTCGTCTGTGAATCATCCTCTTTCTATTGTACCACTGGTGTAAATTTTCTCTTTTTGACTAGTCCTATTTATATGCTAACATCAATTTACAAAGCAAAAAAGATGTATTGAATATAGTTCAGATAACTGGAGAGTTACCTTGTTGTTTAGAAGATGTAATTGATGAGTTTGGAAAGAAGAGTGAATAATGATGAAAAAGTTAGTGTGTTTAGGATTGTGCTTGATTCTTAGCGGTTGTACAAGTACACCTGTTGCCAAAAATGATGCAGAACGAAAAGTGAATGTGAATGTAATTGAGGTATCTGCTTCTACGATAGACGAAATAGAGGAAATGGCAATTAAGGATGTTGAGGACACAAAGGCAAAGTTAGAGCGTGAAAGGGATGCTTTGAGTGAAGAAATAACAGATTTTGATATATATACGAAAAATGTAGATAAGGTAAAAGCGTATTATGATGATGCTTTAAAACAGACAGAGTTGTTGTCCGTTCGATTGAGGGAATATGCTTATAAGTATGCTGAATTGATTATGAATGAGGATGTATCATATAAAGTGAAATACAAAGATTTGAGCGGAATCTATGAATATATATATGAAGATGCGGGTAAGGATATGTATGATATATATGATAAGACTGTAAAAAATATGTATGATATCTATTATGATGGAATTATTAAAGATGCATATGATACGGAAGATTACGATGTGTGGAGTGATGCAAGTTCGGATGCTTACGATGATTGGTCGAATTGTTTATCGGATATTTATGATGTTTGGTCGGATATGCAGTCTGATATTTATGAATTCCAATCGGATTTGAGAAGTGAAGTATATGATCATGATGATGAAAGAGCGCAGAAGAAGATGGATAAGTTTAAAAAATCAATTCTTCGTATGAAGGAGGATGCGAATGATTAGAGAGAATCGATGATTTTCTCTAATTTTTTTCTAAAATGAGCTTGCATCACAGATTATAGTGGTGTATAGTAAATAGGCGTGCGTGGGAGAATGCGTAACTGTTCGTATTACCACAGCATAGGACAAAATATAGGAGGAACGTCTTATGAGCAAGAAAAAAGTTACAAAAGTTTGTAAGTTGCAGTTCCAAGCTGGTGGAGCTAAACCAGGTCCAGCATTAGCAAGTGCTGGTATCAACATGCCTCAGTTCTGTACAGCTTTCAATGATGCAACAAAAGATCGTAAAGGTGATATTGTTCCAGTTGTCATTACTGCTTATGAAGATAAGAGTTTTGATTTCGTATTGAAAACAACACCTGCTGCTAACTTATTGAAAAAAGCAGCAAACGTACAAAAAGCAAGTGGAGATCAAAAAGTAGTTGCTGGTACAATTACAGTTGATCAATTAAAAGAAATTGCTGAGTACAAAATGCCAGACTTGAATGCCAACGATGTAGAAGCTGCAATGCGTATTGTTGCTGGTACTGCACGTAACATGGGTATCAAGGTTGAAGGATTTGAATAGGAGGAACATCAATAATGGCAAAAGTAAGTAAGAGATATGCTGAAGCAGCTAAATTGGTTGATCGTTCAAAAACTTATTCAATTGAAGAAGCTGTTAAATTAGCTAAAGAAACTAGTAAAACAAAATTCGACGCAAGTGTTGAAGTAAGTTTCCGTTTAAACGTAGACCCTCGTCACGCTGATCAGCAAATTCGTGGGGCAATGGTATTACCTAATGGAACTGGTAAAACACAACGCGTTTGTGTAGTTGCACAAGGCGAAAAAGAAAAAGAAGCTCAGGCTGCTGGTGCTGATTTCGTTGGTGGTGCAGATATTATCGAAAAAATCTCTAAAGGTTGGTTCGATTTTGATGTATTAGTAGCTACTCCAGATATGATGGGTCAATTAGGTCGTTTAGGACGTGTTTTAGGTCCTAAAGGATTAATGCCAAACCCTAAGACTGGTACAGTAACAATGGATGTTGCTAAGGCTATTGATGAAATCAAAAAAGGTAAAGTTACTTACCGTGTTGACAAAGAAGGAAACGTCAACTTAGCCATCGGTAAAACAAGTTTTACTGATGAAGCATTAGTTGAAAACTTCAATGCAATCTTCAACACAATTGCTAAGGCTCGTCCTGCAACTGTAAAAGGTGCATACATGAAAAACTTAGTTGTTTCAACAACAATGGGTCCTGGAATCCACGTTGAAATCGTTAAGTAATTGACAAATCTAGTAAAATAAATTAAACTACAGATTGTTATCAATATTCCAAAGACAGTAACGGCATATGCTTAATAATGTTACCGAGGGTATGATGCATTGACTTTGCACAATTAGCCCGTCTTTGATGCGGGCTTTTCTTTTGAATATTGTTACAATAGATGAAAGAAGAGGTGGATCGAATGAACAAAGACATCCTTGCACAAAAGGAAGCTGACGTTATCGCCTTATCTGAAAAAATGGAAGCTGCTAGTAGTATTGTATTAGTAGAATACCGTGGATTATCAGTAAAGGAAGTAACAGAACTTCGTCGTGCTTTGCGTGAAGAAAACGTTGAATTCAAAGTTTACCGTAACGCAATCGCTCGTCGTGCAGCTGAAAAATTAGGCCACGAAGATTTCGCAAAAACTTTAGTTGGACCTAACGCATTGGCATTTGGTAAAGATCCAGTTGCTCCTGCTCGTGTATTAGCTAAATTCGCTAAAAACCATGAAGCATTGGTATTAAAAACTGGTATCGTGGATGGAGCTATGGTAGACGAAGCTACTATCCAAAAATTGTCTGCATTACCTAACAAAGAAGGTATGTTGGCTAAATTCGCATCTTGCTTAAATGCTCCAGTTATCAAATTTGCTATGACTGTTAAAGCATTGGCAGAAGCTAAAGAAAACGGATCTGTAAAAACAGAAGAAGCACCAGCTACAGAAGAAGCTGCTGCGTAATTAATTATAGGAGGAAAATAAAATGGCTAAATTAACTCAAGAAGAAATTCTTTCTTATTTAGAAGAAGCAACAATTTTAGAATTAAACGACTTAGTAAGTGCAATCGAAGAAAAATTTGGTGTAGTAGCTGCTGCTGCTGTTGCTGCTCCAGCTGCTGCTGCTGAAGAAGCTGCAGGACCTAGCGAAGTAACTGTTACATTAACAGATGTTGGTGGAACAAAAGTTGCTGTAATCAAAGCCGTACGTGAAATCACTGGTTTAGGATTAGTTGACGCTAAGAAATTAGTAGATGGTGTTCCAGCTGCTATTAAAGAAAACGTATCTCCAGAAGAAGCAGAATCAATTAAAGAAAAATTAGTTGCTGCTGGAGCTACTGTAGAAATTAAGTAATTTAAGCTTAATAAGTAATTAAAGCCTTTGTCCTTAGATAAAGGCTTTTTTTCTATTCATTTAATGAGCATGGGCTTAAATGATACTATTATGATACTAAAAAAGACATCATTCTAATTGCGATGATGTCTTTTATATATGTTTATTCGTCTTTTAATATTTTTGTGACTGCATTATAGATACCGTTATCGTATGTAGATGTTGTGGCAAAATTTGCGTAGCTTTTGACAAAATCACTCGCATTTCCCATCGCAACGCCAATATCGGCTTTCTTTAACATATGGATATCATTTGTGCTATCTCCAAAACAGATGGTATCTTGCCATGTGAATCCTGTTTTTTCAAGAATCATTTCAATGCCTTTTGATTTATCATTATCAGCATTGAAGATATCGAAGCAGAATCCATCGGTTTTAACGTTAATTAAATCGTTCCTTAGATTTGGGTGAGTTTCCATAAATTGGTCAACTAATTTTTTATCTTTAGTAAGAACTACGGCATTAAAGGCTTTGTGCCTTAAATGATAGGACTGACTAGGGTCGTAGAATAGTGAATCTAGTACGTTGCAGTATTTACAAAAGTCATACATTGGGTAAAAGTTGTTGTAAATGTATGTGGCATCTCCAAAGTGAAACATCAGACCTGTTTCATGTTTTTTGCTGAAATTGACTAAGTCATTCACATTGTCTTGTAAGATTGGATAGCTTCCGATTTCTTGAAAATCTTTGTCTAGAATGTAGCTTCCGTTGATCAATACATAATAATCAAATTGAACGCGTTGTAATATAAGTTTCATTTGATTTAAGGGACGGCCAGTTGCCGCACAGACAATATATCCTTTATCTTTTAGTGTCTGTATAGCGTCTAATGCGCTTTCTTGAATAACGTCATTTTCGGTTTGGTAAAGTGTTCCGTCCATGTCGAAAAATACAATTTTGTGTTTCATAAACATACCTCTATTCTTGTCTATATTATACTTTAATGAATGGGGAATGCGTATAAAATTTTTTTATAAAAGACACATTTAATAAATTAGGATATAAAGCTAAAATCAACACTCATACAACGTCTTATATAAATTGACTTCTGGGCATATATCTTTATTTCGAATGCC
>NZ_DBMEXE010000129.1:0-4644 GCF_056804935.1 Holdemanella sp.
AGAAAAAATAAATATTTGTTAAAGAATTTCACATAATTCATATCCATTATGGATTTGATTCAACATTTTTTCTTTTGTTTGTTTAAATAAATCAAATTGCTTTTTAGCCTCATTCACGTTTTGATAGACCTTCCAATCTCCGACTAAGTAATAGGGCTTGTGTTCAATAAATCCAATTACATCATCTAAGGGATAACCAAGAAATACACCTATTTCATGAGGAAAGTTTTTTGTGTTAAGTCTTTTTTTGAGTTCTTGTATACACAGTTCAAAAGTATTTGGATATTGATAGGATTTTAGAAAATTTTGAACTGCATTTGAGGAAATATAGTCTTTAAGTTTGGAATTGTATACATAAATGGTGTATTGAGTTTCTTGTTCTATGAGGATAAAGAAGATCCCTTTTGAATTGAATTGTTGATTGTATTGTTTGATAAATAATCGAATACTATCATCGTCTTTTGGAAGGTGGAACATATTGGCATATTTATATTGCTTCAGTGCAGGTGCACAATAATTGGCCAATAATGATTCAAAACGCTGTTTCGGCATAATTAAGCTCCAATCGCTTTTTTGATGTTTTCGATATCTTCAGGTGTACCAGAATTTTCTACTTTATATAGAATTTCACAACCATAATCTTCACTGATTTTATCAGCTGCCTGGCAATATGCGTCACCATAATTTGTATCTCCGGAGCAGACAACACCTTGAATCAATGTGCCATTGGCCATCAAAAAGTTTTCGACTTCAGCAGGTACATCTCCATAGCCATCTGTATAAGTAAATAAGATGTATGGTTCATCGATGCTTTCAGATCCATCATTGATGCGTAATGCATCAATACCTAATGAACTGATAATTTCTTCCACATTACCAGTACGACTTGCGAATGCATATTTCATGATTTTACCTCCTTAACAGTTAGACGCAACTAACTGTTATTAGTATAACTCTATAAGAGTTAGTTGTAAATAACTTTTTTAAGAAATTTATTGAATATGATATACTATTTTTGTTTAACGGGAGAGGTTTTATGCAAGTAAAAGATATGACGAAGGGAAATGAATTAAAGTTGATTTTTTTGTTTTCCCTACCTTTAATGCTTGGAAATATATTTCAGCAGCTATATACAGTTTGTGATACTATCATTGTTTCTAGACACCTTGGTGTGAAGGCGTTAGCAGCCATAGGATGTTCGGATTGGCTAACATGGATGGGAATTGCAGTCGTGACTGGGCTTGCCCAAGGTTTTTCAATTCCGATAGCGCATGCGTTTGGTACTCATGATAAGAGTAATGTACAAAAATGTATTTCTACTTTAGCTGTGAATGCGATTGTATCAACAGTGGTTTTATTAGCCGTGATTTATCCGCTTCTACCAAATATTTTGATTTTATTAAAAACACCAGCTGATATTATGGATCGAGCTCTAGCGTATACACACGTTATTTATATCGGTTTGTTTGCGACTATGTTTTACAATGCGCTTGCAAGCATTTTACGTGCTTTTGGCAATTCGAAAACACCGCTACAAGCCATGATTATTGCCAGTATTTGTAACGTAGGCTTAGATGTACTATTCGTGATGGGACTTGAGTGGGGAATCATCGGTGCTGGTGTAGCGACAGTTATTGCACAAATTCTAGCTGGATGTTTCTGTTTATATCATGTATTAAAATTAAAAGAATATATGCCTACATCCATTTGTAAGGATGTAACATACTATAAAAATCAATTTAGATTAGGAATTCCTATGGCACTACAAAATGTCTTGATTTCGATTGGTGGTATGGTATTAACAAGTGCCGTAAATCGATATGGAACTTATTTCCTTGCTGGATTTACAGCTATGAACAAGCTATATGGAGTGCTTGAAATTTCAGCTGTTTCTTATGGCTATGCCATGGTTACATATACGGGACAAAATTATGGAGCACATCGTTATGATCGTATCAAGAGTGGTGTGAAAAAAGTTGTTTTATTATCATTGGCAACTTCCATCTTGATTTCTATCATACTTTGGATTTTTGGACCATTCTTCTTATCTTGTTTTATATCAAAAACAAGTGAAGGTGCTAATGAAGCAATGACATATGGATTGAATTTTTTACGATGTTTAACGGTTTTCCTTCCAATTTTATATATGTTGCATGCATATCGTTCTACGATACAGGGCTTATCCAATGCCTTTATTCCTATGGTATCTGGCTTATTTGAGTTATTGATGCGAATCTCTGGAGCTTTGATTCTACCTATCTATTTTGGTAAAGCTGGCCTATATCCTGTAGAAGTGTTGGCATGGATTGGTGCTGTTATAATCTTGGTTCCTAGTTATTATTACATGGAAAGAAATTTTCAAAAAGTTTCAGAAAAATGTTGACAAATTGTTTCATGCGGAATAAAATACGTTCATACATAAAGCAAAGGTGCTTATAGTTCATAAAATATATGAGCTGTAAGTGCCTTTTTTCTTTTGTATAAGGGAGGGAATATTGTGGAGAAGATTTTAACAGAGGTATTTGGAATATGGTACCTAATCGGAGCTGCATTTGTATTCTTTATGCAGGCCGGATTTGCGATGGTTGAAGCCGGATTTACAAGAGCCAAGAATGCCGGTAATATCATTATGAAAAACTTAATGGATTTCTGTTTAGGAACTGTCGCATTCTTGATTATTGGTTATAGCCTATTGATGGGGCAAGATTTTGCGGGACTTGTTGGATGGGGAGAAAGTCCATTGACAGATTTTGCTGGAACAAACTGGTCAAGTTTTACATTCAACTTAGTGTTCTGTGCTACAGCCGCTACCATTGTTTCTGGGGCCATGGCAGAAAGAACAAAATTTATCTCTTATTGTATCTATAGTTTTGTGATTAGTTTAATTGTATATCCAATTGAAGCACACTGGGTATGGGGTGGCGGTTGGCTAAGTAGCCTTGGCTTCCATGATTTTGCCGGAAGTGCTGCCATTCACTATGTTGGTGGTTTAACCGCTTTAATTGGTGCATGGATGTTAGGCCCAAGAATTGGTAAGTTTGATAAAGATGGATCTCCACGAGGAATTCCAGGTCATAGCTTAACGATTGGTGCACTTGGATGTTTCATCTTATGGTTTGGCTGGTATGGATTCAATGGTGCAGCGGCTACAAATGGTATTCAGTTAGCTACAATCTTTGCGACAACTACAGTAGCACCTTCCGTTGCGACATGTACAGTCATGTTGATTACTTGGATCAAATATGGAAAACCAGATGTTGCGATGTGTTTAAATGGTTCATTGGCAGGTTTAGTTGCGATTACTGCGGGATGTGATGCCGTAAACGTATTTGGATCATTTGTGATTGGTATCTTATCTGGATGTATGGTTTGTTTCATTGTATGGTTGTTGGATTATAAATTAAAAGTAGATGATCCAGTAGGAGCTGTTGCCGTACACTTTGGAAATGGTTTATTAGGAACAATCTGTGTTGGATTATTTGCGTGTGGTACAGATACAATGCCTGAAGCACAAGGATTATTATATGGCGGTGGATTCCATTTATTAGGCGTTCAATTATTAGGCTTATTGGCAATTGGTGCATGGACTGCTATAACTATGTTTATTACTTTCTACATTATTAAAAAGACTGTTGGATTACGTGTTAGCGCACATGAAGAAATTGTGGGCCTTGATAAAATGGAACATGGATTGGAAAGTGCATATGCAGGTTTTGCCTTAGAAGCCGATGTTCCTGGTGATTATTTAGAAACAATTCAAGATTCTAGCTACACTCCAAGTGTAGAATTGGATGATGCCGTACCTACAAAAGTTATTCATAGTGATGGTTCTATTTCAAAGGTTGTTATTATTACTAAGGTTGAGAAATTTGATAAGATTAAGGCTGCATTGAATGAAATTGGTATTGGTGGTATGACGGTTACAAAAGTATCTGGTTGTGGTGTGCAAAAGGGCCAAACAAGCTACTATCGTGGTGCTAAAGTAAATATGGAATTGCTTCCTAAATTAAAAGTTGAAGTTGTTGTGAGTGAAGTGCCTGTAGCAGATGTTGTTAAGGCAGCTAAAAAGGCATTGTATACTGGAAATATTGGGGATGGAAAAATCTTTGTCTACGATGTTGCGGATGTTGTTCGTATCTCAACAGGAGCTCGTGGTAAAGATGCATTAAAATATGAAGAATAATATATCATGGCTTGTAAAATTGCTCTTTTCTCTTATTCGTTACAAGCCAAAGGAAAAGGATCGAAAATCGATCCTTTTTAGTTTAATAAGTCTGTATCAAATACATCATCATTTAATTCTTCATCAATCATTTGGAAAAGTAATTCTTCGATGTCTTTACCATTTTCTAATTCTTCAAATAGATCGGGTCTTTCATAAAACATCTTATTAAAGAAGAATCCAGAAACTAATTGATCATTTTGTTCTTCTAAAGTACGGCGTTCGTTTTCTTCTACCCAAGGTCCTTCATTTTGAGTTTCAATAAATTTTGAAATATCCATGGCTGTTGTTGACGTTAGACCTAGAAATATGTCAAAGAGTTTTTCACTGCAATGATAATAAGCATCGGAACTTGACTTTTTACTGTCTTGCATAGGAAGAAAAATTATTAGCAAGCGGCTCTGCAATGTGAGGATACGTGA
>NZ_DBMEXE010000130.1:0-4612 GCF_056804935.1 Holdemanella sp.
TTGGTTCTTGACATATTTATTTTAAAACAACGAAAAAAGATACCCACAAGTGAGTATCACAACTGTCACGTTGTTGTCCTCCTTATGGGTACCATTTTAAAGTTCACCCTAAAAGTGTTTAAAGGTTATCTCTATCACAGAGCTAGAATCCCTATGACTTTTAAAGGTTGATTTATCCCTATCTAGTTTTATATATTCTTTATTAATTCCAGAGCATTTGTAACAAAGAGACGTAATGTTTCTTTGTTTTTTTATAAAGGTTTTCAAAAAGGTTTTCAAAACTATCTATAAACAGAAAAAAAGCCCTTATATAAGGGCTTAATTTATAAGATGGCGTCGACGGAGGGATTCGAACCCCCGACCGTGCGCTTAGAAGGCGCATGCTCTATCCGGCTGAGCTACGTCGACAACGCATATATTTTATAACATAATCGAAATATATGCAAGCTTAAATTTAAAATTTAGTCTAACTCAAAAGCACCCGTGTACAATTGATAGTATTTACCCTTTTGTTTCAACAAGTCCTCATGATTACCACGCTCAATAATATGGCCTTGTTCTAACACCATGATCGCATCACTATTTTGGATAGTTGAAAGTCTATGTGCAATCACAAATACCGTTCTTCCTTCCATCAACTTATCCATACCTTCCTGAACGATTCTTTCTGTATGTGTATCAATGGAACTTGTTGCTTCATCCAAAATCAAAACAGGAGGATTGGCAACAGCTGCACGTGCAATGGATAAAAGTTGTCTTTGTCCTTGCGATAAAGATTCTCCACCTGCATGAATCATTGTGTCATAACCATGTTCTAAGTGTTTAATAAATTCATGTGCATTCGCTAACTTACTTGCCGCAATACACTCTTCATCATTCGCATCTAAACGACCATAACGAATATTATCCATGATTGTACCAGTAAACAAGTTTGTATCCTGTAATACAATACCCAATGATTTTCTAAGATCTGCTTTCTTGATTAGTTTTACATCAATACCATCATACGTAATGGAACCCGATTGAATATCATAAAAACGATTGATTAGATTCGTGATTGTTGTTTTACCAGCACCTGTAGCTCCTACAAAGGCAATTTTTTGACCTGGTTTCGCAAATAGAGAAACATCAAATAAAATCTGTTTATCTGGATTATATGAGAAGTTTACATTTTCAAAACGAACATCTCCACGAAGTGGAACCAATTCATCTTGTCCATCTTTTCTTGGATGATGCCAAGCCCAGTGATTATGATCAATTTGTTCTAAAGTCACGATACCATCATCCACTTCACTTTCCGTATCTATGATTTCATAAATACGCTTAGCCCCTGCATCTGCCATTATTACTGCATTTAGCTGCATACTAATTTGTCCAATTGGATTTGTGAAACTACGATTTAACTGTAAGAAAGCGGCAATGCCACCTAATGTTAATCCTGCAATATGATTTAGGGCAAAGATAGAACCAACTACCGCAACAAGTACATAAGAAATGTACCCAATATTCATTACGATTGGCATTAAAACATTCGCAAACGTATTCGCATTGGCACTTGCTTCAAACAACGCATCATTTACTTGATCAAAATCTTTGATACTTTGTTCTTCATGCGTAAAAACTTTAATGACTTTACTTCCTTCCATCATTTCTTCAATAAAACCATTTTCTACACCCAATTGTTTTTGTTGGGCAATAAAGTATTTACCTGATTTTGCCGAAATCTTTTTTGAAGTATACACCATCAATAAACCACATGCGATTGTTAAAACAGCCAATGGAACATTTAAGATGAACATGGAAATCGTAACTGAGATAATCGTCATTAAAGATACAATAACCTGAGGAATACTTTGAGAAATTAGCTGTCTTAAAGTATCCGTATCATTTGTATAAACAGACATAATATCCCCATGTGCATGTGTATCAAAGAAGCGCAATGGCAATGTCTGCATATGTTCAAACAATTCATCACGAATATGTTTTAAAGTACCCAATGAAATTGTTACCATTATACGATTAAATCCATACGTAGCTAAGATACCTACACCATAAATCATCACCAATTCCATTAATGCATTGAATAAAGGCGTATAATTTGGAACTGTTTGTGATAATAACGGAACAATATAATCATCAATCAAGCTCTTTAAAAACATGCTTCCATATACATTGGCGATACTAGATACAATGATCAATACAAGCACAATAAAACTTTCAATTTTATAAGAAGTGATTGTTTCTTTAATAACTCGCTTTAAACTATTTGTATCTCTATTGTTCATCAAAATCACCTCCATTATTTTGTGCTTCAAACGTTTCTTTATACATCGCATTTGATTTTAATAATTCTTCATGCGTACCTAAACCAGAAATTTTTCCATCATCAATAACCAAAATCTGATCTGCATCTTGAATACTTGAAACACGCTGTGAAATAATGATTCGAGTTGTATGTGGAATCTTCTCTAAGAATGCTTGTCGAATCAAAGCATCAGTTTTTGTATCCACGGCACTTGTAGAATCATCTAAAATCAAAATTTTAGGACTCTTTAGTATAGCTCTTGCGATACACAAACGCTGTCTTTGTCCACCCGAAACATTCGTACCACCTTGCTCAATATACGTATCATATTTATTTGGCATTAATTGAATAAACTCATCCGCCTGCGCTAATTTACAAGCTTCCATGATCTCTTCATCTGTCGCATTTGGATTACCCCAACGCATATTCTCTTTGATTGTTCCTGAGAATAAAACATTCTTTTGTAGAACCATGGCCACATTATCACGCAATACTTTTAAATCATAATCACGAACATCTATTCCCGCTACTTTAACACTACCTTGTGTTACATCATATAGTCTTGGAATCAATTGTACTAAACTCGATTTACTAGATCCCGTTGCTCCAAGAATTCCTAGTGTTGATCCTGAAGGAATGTGCAAATCAATATGACTTAAAATATCTTCATCATTTCCATAATGAAATGAAACATCTTCAAAATCAATGGTTCCATTGGCCACAGTTTGAACTCCGTTTTCTGGACTTGTTAAATCGGATTCTTGATTTAATACTTCGGCAATACGTTTTCCACTCGCAATCGACATTGTCACCATGACAAAAACCATACTCATCATCATTAGAGACATTAAAATACTTGCAGTATATGTAAATAAAGACATCAATTCTCCGGTTGTCATATTTTGAGCCACAATTTGATGAGCCCCTAACCACGAAATCAAAAGAATTGTGCCATACATACAAAGCTGCATAACAGGCGAGTTAAACACTAAGATTTTTTCCGCTTTCCCTTGAATACTAAAAATAGTCTCACTTTCATTACGGAACTTTTCAATTTCATGATCCTTACGAACAAAAGATTTCACGACACGAATGCCTAGAATATTTTCTTGAATACTCGCATTTAAAAAATCATAGCGAGAAAATAATCGACTAAAGATAGGACTTACAATAAAAATAATTCCAAACAAAACGACTCCCAAAAATAAAACCGCAACCACAAAAATCATTGCCATTCGTATATTAATGATAAAAGCCATGATCAAAGATGCGATTAACATCAATGGTGCACGAACACAAACACGAATAATCATCTGATATGCATTTTGTATATTTGTCACATCCGTCATCATACGTGTGATTAATCCACTTGTTGAATAAGCGTCAATATTTGAAAAAGAAAAGTTTTGAATATTACGATACTCTGCCTTTCTTAAATTCTTCGCAAAACCACTCGATGCGATTGCCGCATGCTTTCCACTTTTAGCACCAGCCCATAAAGATACAAAGGCTGCCACCAGCATTAAAGTCCCATAAAACCAAATTGAACCCATATTTCCTTTTTCAATACCATTATCCACTAATAATGCCATCAAAAATGGAATAAACACTTCAAGTATGGCTTCGATTGAAACATAAACCGGACTCAATAACGTATCCTTTTTATATTCTTTAACTTCATTCAATAAAGTCTTGACCATAATAAAACCTCCATTATTCTAAATCTTCAATTATTCTAAATTTTCAGCTAGCTCTTTTAAGATTTCTAACAATTGCACCTTCTTCTCGTCACCTAAGACATTTCCAAATCTAGATTCCATTGTACGAATCTGCTTCACGATATCTTCATGAAGATCCTGCTCTTTTTGAGTCAACACAATAGCACGAACTCTTTTATCCTTTTGATTCAATTTTCTTTCAATAAACCCCTTCTGTTCCAAGCGATTTAAAATTCCTGTAACCGTTGGATTCGAAATATGAAAATGCTCTTCTATATCTCTTTGAATGACTGGATCCTTATCCGTAAAATGTAGATATCCTAAGACATCTTGTTGAGATTTAGTTAAATCATATTTTTTTAAACCTTCATTCATATGTTTATCCATTTTTTTCTTGATTAAACTAAAATAAAAACCAATCTCATTATTGTCACACATTTTCCTCACCACCATTTCCATAGCGTGCTATATATTTACATAGTACGCTATATATATTACTATAATAATTCCATTTGTCAATTTTTAATTTTTTAGTTATCATACTTATGTATGAAAAAAAATGAAAAATATATTGTAACATGTATCGATG
>NZ_DBMEXE010000131.1:0-4580 GCF_056804935.1 Holdemanella sp.
TCTATAATATCTCCTACTTTAATATCGTTAAAGTTTTCAATTGTCATACCACATTCGTAACCATTTATAACTTCCTTAACATCATTGTCGAAACGACGTAATGATCCAAGTTTTCCTGTATAGATAACGATACCTTCACGAATCAAGCGAACTTTACAGTCACGTTTTATCTTACCATCCGTAACCATACATCCGGCAATTGTACCAATCTTACTTACCTTATAGATCTGACGAACATCCGCCTGACCAATAACAACTTCTTCATATACCGGTGCAAGCATACCTTTCATAGCAGCCTGTAATTCTTCAAGAGCCTTATAGATGATGTTGTGTAAACGGATTTCCACACCTTCTTCTTCGGCTTTTTTACGAATAGCTGCACTAGGACGAATGTTGAATCCATAAATAATCGCATTTGAAGCACTTGCCAATAAGATATCTGATTCTGTAATTGTTCCTACAGTTGAACGAATGACATTGATACGAACATTTCCATCGACTTCTAGTTTTTCCATACTAGCCTTTAAAGCTTCCGCAGAACCTTGAACATCGGCTTTGATCAAGACATTGATTTCTTGAACATCACCTTCATCAATTTTCTTAGCTAAATCTTCTAAAGACATAGCGCTTGTTGAATTACGTTCTTTTTCAATTTGTTTATCCAAACGATGACCCGCAATTTCAGCAGCCTTCTTATAACTATCATAAGACATGAATACATCACCAGCTCTAGGAACTTCATTTAAACCGATGATTTCTACTGGACAGCTTGGTTCAGCATGTTTGATTTCCATACCACGATCGTTTGTCATTTTACGAACACGACCATAACTAGTACCAACTACAACACTATCTCCTGTGTGTAATGTACCACGTTGAACTAACAATGTGGCAACAGGTCCACGACCTTTATCCAACTTAGCTTCAATTACTGTACCAGAAGCATTTGTATCTGGATTTGCCTTTAATTCTTGCATATCCGCCACTAACAACATTGTTTCCAACAATTCTGGAACACCTGTTCCCTTTTTAGCAGAAACTTGAGTAAAGATTGTATCTCCACCCCATTCTTCAGGCATAATTCCAAGTTCACTCATTTCAGACATGATACGATCTGGATTTGCGCCTGGCTTATCAATTTTATTTACCGCAACTACAATTGGAACACCTGCAGCTTTGGCATGGTCTACCGCTTCTTTTGTTTGTGGCATGACACCATCGTCCGCCGCAACAACGATAATAACGATATCGGTAACTTCGGCTCCACGAGCACGCATAGCTGTAAATGCTTCGTGACCTGGTGTATCTAAGAATGTAACTTTTCTACCTTTTAATGATACCTGATATGCACCAATGTGCTGTGTGATACCACCAAATTCATTTTCTGTAACATTCGCTTTACGAATTGTATCCAATAATGTTGTTTTACCATGGTCAACGTGACCCATGATTGTGACAACAGGAGGACGAGGTACTAATTTAGATTCATCTTCTTCTACATTTTGAAGTTGTTCTTCAATATCATCTTCGTCAACAACAACCTCTTTATGTACTTCCACATTGAAGTTCATACAGATCAATTCAATATCCTCATCTGACAATACTGTATTGATTGTTGACATATTTCCCATCATAAATAAGAATTTAATGATTTCAGAACTATTTTTGTGAAGCAATTGTGCTAACTGACCAACAGTAATCGCATCACTATATGTGATTTCCTTTACTGCTTCTTCCTTTTTAGGTGCATTAGACTGATACGAACTCTTATGCCCTTTTCGATTTGGTTTCTTTTTGTTTTTATTGTTGTTGTTATAAGCCATCGAATCACCTAACCTTTCATCTTTTCGATAATCGCTTTGGCAAAGCCACTATCTACAATCGCAATAGCACTCATCTTTTTATAAGAAACATCATCTAATACAGATGGTTCTACCACTATATACGGCACATTGTAATATGTGCATTTATCCTGAATCTTCTTCATACGGTTTTGTCCGCATAAAGAAGATACAAGTACAAGTTTTGCTTGAGATTTTTGAATACTAACAAGTAAAGAATCACCCTTTGATACTTTACCAGCACGATAAGCTAGTTGTATCAAATTCGTAACTTTATTCATTGGTAATGATTGCTTCTAATTCCTGATAGACTTCATCGGGGATTTCAGTTTCTAAAGCTCTTTGTAAAGCCTTATTCTTTTTGGCAAGAGCCAACGTTTCTAAGCTTTTAGAAATATAAGCACCATGCCCATTCTTTTTACCTGTCAAATCGATCTCAATTGTTTGTTCAGGTGTACGTACCACACGAATCAAATCTTTTTTTGGGAAACGCTCTTGTGTTACGACACATTTTCGCATTGGAATCTTACGCATGAAACCAACTCCTAGTCATCATAATATTCATCATATTCTTCATAGTCAACATCATCGTCCCAGGCATTTTCATCTTCATATTCCTGTTCTTCGATTTCAGCCAACTCTTCTTCCGAATAGATTGGTTTCATATCTTCGTAGTTGAATTTTTTAACTTCAACTGGTTTCTTTTCTTCCTCAACCTTTTCTTTTTTAGGTTTAGAAACTTGAGGCTCCTCTTGTTTATTGGAAGCATCCGCCATAGATTCAAATTTAGAAGTGTATTCTTTGACATCGGCAGCTGTCTTTTCTTTACGATTTTGTTTCGCAATACGAGCCAATTCTTCCATTTCATCGACTTCTTTTTCTTCAACTGTATTTTCTTTTTCAAATAAAGTATCTTGAGAATGTTCTTCAACAGCATCCACTTCTTCATCTTCATAAGTAAAATCAGCTACATCAATATTTTCGATATCAGTTTCATTTGACTTTAATTCTTCAATCTTCTGTTGTTGCTTATAAGCACGTTCTTTGGCTTTCTTTTCTTCGTATTCTTCTTGCATTTTTGCACTAATAGCCATGTAATCAATGCCTAATTCCTGCATTTCACTTTCCGATTTGATATCAATCTTGTGATTTGTTAGTTTAACAGCCAAACGTGCATTTTTACCACGCTTACCAATCGCTAATGACAATTGGTTGTCTGGAACAACAACGATCAATCCATCTTTTACATTTTCATTTGGAATCACCGCAACACCCACACTAGGGCTTAATGCATTCGCAATTAACTCACTGATGTTGTCAGACCATTCGAAAATATCGATTTTCTCACCATGCAATTCTTCAATGATTGTTTGTACACGACTTCCACGAGGACCAATACATGCTCCAATTGGGTCAATGTTTTCATTGTGTGAATAAACGGCAATCTTACATCTTTCACCAGGATCACGGGCAATCGCTTTAATTTCAATAATTCCATTGTAGATTTCTGGAACTTCACGTTCGAATAAACGACGAACAAATACTGGAGTTGCACGAGACACTAAAACTTGAGCACCCTTTGTTTCTTTGTTGACTTCAGTAATCACAACTAAGATGTTGTCGCCTTCTTTATAATGTTCTGTTGGAATCTGAGCTGATTTTTTCATCATCGCAAATGTTTTACCAATATTTACAATGACGAATTTTTCTTCAACCGTTTCAATCGTTCCTAAAACCATTTCATCGACTTTGTCACAATATTCTTCGTAAACCAATGCTTTTTCAGCTTCACGAATCTTTTGCTTCATTACGTTTTTGGCAAGTACAACAGCCGCACGATCAAAATCCGTAAAATCTACTTCTTCTCCAACCATATCACCTAATTGAATGTTTGGATTTTCTTTTTGAGCTTCTTCCAATTCGATTTCTAATTCATCATCTTCCACTTCTTCAACAACCATACGCTCGTGATAAATGTGAATCGTTCCATCCTCAACATCCACACGAACATAAGCATCTGGAATTTCGATGTGTTTGCGGTAAGCCTTTGTCAAAGCTTCTTTTAAAGCATCTTCAACAATTTCTTTCGTTAATTGACGATCTGTTTCAATGCCCTGTAGAGCTTTTGCTAAATCTGCAACTTTAATTTTTGGTTTCATCTTTTTTCTCCTATACCTTTACAGCCGTCATAATCAGCTGAATGTTACTCTTTTCAATAGTGATCTTCTTCGTTCTTGTTTTATCACGATATGAAATCGTTACATCATTTTCTGTAGCTTCAATTAGATCACCGATGACTTGATCTAAGCCTTGTTTTGGATCTTTCATTTTGACAAAAATATATTTGCCAACTGCTCTTTGAATTTCTTCATCCGTACGAAGCTCTCTTTCCGCTCCTGGCGAACAAACTTCAAGCATGTATTCTTTGGCATACCAGTCTTTTTCATCAAGTATTGTGCCAATCGCATCTGAGCAAGTTGCACAAGTATCCAAATCCATTGTACCGTCTTCTTTTTCAACCGAAACTCTTAATAATGGTGTACCCTGATTTGTAATCCATTCTAATTCATACAAATGGCATCCATTGTCATTAAGAACTTCTTCAATCCATTCTTTAAGATTGTCCATACATTTCTCCTTAGTAGCAAAATATAAGGAGTGGTACGACCCACTCCTTGAATTTCTATACAATCTATTTATAGCACAAAAAAACTTTTTTTGCAACTATTTGTTTTCTTC
>NZ_DBMEXE010000132.1:0-4571 GCF_056804935.1 Holdemanella sp.
AAGCGCCAATTCGTTTGCATCCATCTACAAAAGGATGATCTTTGACTAGAAAGTACAGTAGATTGGCTGCCTTTTCTTCAATGCTTGGATAGATTTCTTGTCCAAAGACATTTTGATATACAGCTGCAATAATTCCATTCAATTTGCCTGGTTCTTTTTCAACACCAAATACATCAGAAAATCCACCATATTTCATAGAATCAATAAGAGTTCTGCACTCTTCATAGGTTAACTGGTAAATAGAGTCTTTACCTTTTGGTTTAGAAATACACCCATGGTCATAATCATCAAGTAATGATAGTGCATTTGAATAAGCTTCAATCACATTCAATACTTCTTTTTCTTCAATACCTAAAGTAGAAGCAAGCATTCTAGACTGAATTGAAACAGTCTTGTTTAATACTTCTATTCTTTTTTCGTTAACTGCATATCCTTTCATCATGTAGTCTTTTAATATGGAAGTTGCCCATTTACGAAATAGAATACCTTGCTTTGAATTTACTCGATATCCAACAGAAATTATCATATCTAAGTTATAGTACTGAGTTTTATATGTTTTGCCATCAGATGCAGTATGCTCAAAAAATGAGCATACTGAATTTTTATCTAATTCTTCCGATTTAAAAATATTCTGTATATGTCTCGTTATTGTTCTTCTATCTTTATTAAATAGTTCGGCCATCTGTTTTTGTGAAAGCCAAACGGTTTCGTTATCCGGTGATACTGTAACATCTAATTGTAAATCGCCATTTACAAATTTAATAATTTCATTGTTCATGTGTTCTCCAATCTTTTTATATTTGAATGATTTTAATAAAGAGTTTCTTTAAAGAAACTATAGCATAGTAAGCTTTATTCATCAAAATTGTAATAATTTTCTTTCCACAACCCATGTTTTAGACTACAGAAGAGTGTATTTGGGGCAAAGTAGGCATCCAAAAGAGCATCCGAACGGTTCGGATGCTGTCGGGGGCTCCAAATTTTTTCAGGCTCCGTGCCGTAGGGTTCGAATGCACGTCAAACGCTCCCAAAAATGGGGGAAAAGTGTTCGGATGACCTATGCGTATCCGAACTTTTTTGCTAATATTTTGCTAATTAGAGGGGTTCGGATGACGTCATCCGAACCATCATTCGAACCCATTTATTAGCACAAAACGGACGAAAATGAAGAATTGAAAAAGTGCTAAAAATGCCGTATTTACGGCACAATTAACACTTCACGATATCAAGCGGACAAAACACGGTATTAGCTCCTAAACAGGAGGTCAAATTCCTAAACCGCAGGTCGAAGGTTCGACTCCTTTCGGGGGCACCATTTATTTATTAAACAAAGGGTTTTCAATACTTTGTAATCCATGTAACTAAGCGATAGAGTCTGTTGATTTTGTCGCTTTTTTCTTATCAGAAATTGGATGAATTTTACTGGTTTCTCAGAAAATAGAAATTAGCTTGATTCAAATATTTTGACTGCTTCTAGCTAATAAAAATAGGCTCTCAGCTAATGTGCATCTTTTAAGAACACTTGATGAGTGGCCAAACATAAGCGTATAGAAGCATAAAACAAGACAATATGAACAAACTCCTTTTACATAGCCAGGAAATCCTGGTATATGAGAAAGGAGTTTTTATTATGCCAAAATGTAAAGTAATCGCAGTCACAAATCAAAAAGGTGGTGTAGGCAAAACTACAACTACAGAGAATGTGGCCATTGGTTTGGCTCGAAATGGATGCAATGTATTGATTGTGGATTTTGATCCTCAGGGCGATCTTACAAGCTGTCTAGGCTGGAAAAACAATGATTCATTGGAACACTCTGTTTCATCTATGCTTGATGATTATATCAATGACAATGATATTAATTATGAATCGTTGATTTTACACCATGAAGAACATGTGGATTTAATTCCGGCAAATATTGAATTAGCAGATTTTGAAATGCGTTTAGTAAGTGTAATCAACAGAGAACAGACTTTAAGTAATTGTATTGAGCCATTGAGAAATCAATATGACTACATCTTTATTGATTGTCCACCATCATTAGGTATGTTGACGGTTAATGCTTTATCAGCAGCTGATGAAGTACTGATACCAGTACAGACGCAGTATCTTCCTGCAAAAGGAATGACTAAGTTATTACAGACGGTAGGAAAAGTTCAACGTAAGATTAATAGTAATCTAAAAATCACCGGTATTGTGATGACGCTTGCGGATTTAAACACGAATCTAACAAAGAGTACAATCGAAACGATTCGAGAAAGTTTCGGAAAGAATATTCGTGTGTTTGAAACAATCATCCCAAAAGCAACGAAGGCGAGTGAAGCCAGTATTTCCGGTAAGAGTATCTATGCGTATGCCAAAGATTCTAAAGTAGCTTTAGCTTATTTGAATCTTACAAAGGAATTGATTAACAATCAAAAAGTTAAGCACAAAGAAGAATTAAATAGATAGGAGAAAAAGTAAATGACAAACAATTATGTTTTATTGAATGGAAAACTCTCAAGAGATATTGAAGTTTCTAAAAATGATAAAGGCAATTCTTTTGTGAAATTTTGTTTAATCTGTACAAGAGACGGTAATAGTTCGTATTCGGATTACGTTAACTGCATCGCATTTGGAGAAATTGCGAATGCCATCTGTAGAAAAGGAGAAAAGGATACAGCTTATCATATTGAAGGAAATATCCGAACAAACTCATATGAGAAAAATGGTAAAAAGAATTATTCTACGAATGTGGTTGTAGAATCTTTTAGACTGCTGGATGCCTAGAATCAAACGATGTCCATTTTGTCATTCAACTGCCCATGTAGTAATTGATTGGAACAGTAAAAGAATCAATGGATATTATGGCCAGTATGTTATTTGTACGTTATGCTCTAAAAGAACGAAAACTGAGACAACATCAGATCAAGCGATTGAAGAATGGAATCATCATGTATTAAAAAAGAATATACAACTCACTTTATTTTAAAAGGAGGTGGCAAACTTGCCAAAATTAGACTTAGGATTGCCAAGCTATGACTCCTTATTTTCTACAGAAGAAGAAAGACAGGAAGCCAATACCGAAAAGGTAATGACAATCCCTATAAACAAAATTAAAGATTTTGAAGGTCACCCATTTCATGTAACTATGGATGAAGATATGGCCAAGTTGATTGATTCAATCAAAGAAAACGATATGCTGATGCCTGCACTTGTACGACCTAAGCCAGATGGAACTTATGAAATGATATCTGGTCACAGGCGTAAATTTGCCATGTCACAGCTAGGAAGAACCGAAATGAATGTTATCATACGAGATTTGGATGATGATCAAGCAACGATTCTGATGGTAGATTCAAATATTCAGCGTGAAAACATTTATCCTAGTGAAAGAGGTTATGCCTATAAGATGCGCTTAGAAGCTATGAAACATCAAGGTAAAAAAGTAGATATTAATGTTGATGATGTTCATGTTGAATATGATAAAACTACTTCCAACCAAGTTGGTTGGAAGTCAGAGAGTGCAGCAAAATTAGGTGAACAGGTAGGTGTTAGTATGAATCAAATAAGGCGTTTTATTCGACTAACCTACCTTGTTGAACCATTGCAGGAAATGGTGGATGGACGAAATGAGAATGAGATTAAAATTGCATTTAATCCAGCTGTTGAATTGTCATATTTAACGGAATCAGAACAATTTGATTTGGTGAATGCAATCATTGAAAATCAAAGAACTCCATCATTAGCTCAATGTCAGGAATTCAAGAGATTAAGCCATGATGGTGAGCTTACTGCAGACTTTATTGAAGATACGCTTTCTGAGGAAAAACCAAATCAAAGAGAGAAACTATCTTTTCAAATGAAGGAAATTGATAAATATTTTCCCAAGGATTACACACCAGGCAAGAAGAAGGATTTGATGATCCACTTGCTGGAAAACTGGGCAAAGAAAAAATCACGAGAACAAGAGCGATAATTGAATGTGGAAATTGCTTTGTTCGTACTTGTGATTGTTCCAAACTGTTGGAGGGGCAGTTTGTCTTTGCGTGGTGAGGTGTGACTTTTACCTCCCCTAAAACCCCTCCTACCTACCGAAAGAATTTTATTACCTACCGAAAAAGAAAAAATGTTTGTTATCTATTAAGAATTAATATTTGTATGTTGGTAAATAAAATTTATATTGAGTATTTTTAAGTAAAGAGATGTTATTAAGAAATACAAAGGGAGGTAAATCAAATGAAGAAGTTAATTATTTCAGTGGTTAGTACTGTGATGATGATTGGAGCAGGAGTAGCATTTAGATCAAATCAAGATGTTTCTGCTCCTACTGTGGAAAAGTTTTCTAAGGAAACAACGAGTGTTGAAAAGAAGAAATTTAAAGTTAGTAAACATGAAGATATTGACAAAGAGGTATCAAAAACAGATGAAATTCAGGTTAAGGAAGAAAACACAACTAATAAAAGTGATTCAAAAAAAGAGAGCGTTTCTTCTCAATGTCATTAAGTTAAGAGATGACGAACCATCCAGATACTATTTTCTGGATGGTATTTTTATTTGAAGGCACGACGAAAATTGTAGTATTGCTACTACA
>NZ_DBMEXE010000133.1:0-4568 GCF_056804935.1 Holdemanella sp.
CACTCAATTTTTCTCTATTCAACTTAGTTAATAACTTATAAGTATCATTTAAGTCTTTGATTTGAGGTTTCAATAATTCTTTTTGATTGATTGGGTCCGCCATTAAATTCTTCGCAATTTCGACCTTGTTTTTGAAAAGTGTAAATGCTTCATCTTTTACATATAAAGAATCATCCATTTGAACAAATCCATTCAATTCATCAAGATTATTTTGAATAAGTTCTAATTCCGACATTTCAGCAGCAAGCTCATAGTAAGCCATTCTCAAGGCTTCTTCATCACCATCTAATGCTTCTGTTGCCTTTGTGATAGCTTTTGTCAATGCATCTTGAAGAACTAAATTTTCATATTTTACTTCGTTTGCTTCATCAATCAATTGTTGTAGTTGAGCTTGACCTGGAGCATTTACCGTAACTGTAACTGTAGCTTGGACTTGATCATTTGCTTTCGCAATGATATTTACTGTACCATTGGCAACAGCTGTAATTTTTCCAGTTGCATCCACTTTCGCAATAGACTCATCTTCGCTTGACCAAGTGACAACATCTGTTGTTTCAGTTGGAGAAAGAGTCGCCTTCACTTGCGCTGTTTCATTAACGCTTAATGTTACTTCAGTTTTATCCAATGTAATACTTGTTGCAGGAATTGCTTCTTTATGCAATGTTCCAAACAATTTGATTTCAGCAGCTGAAGCATACGTATTTACCTGATTTCCTAAAGATTCTAATGCTGTAAAGCGAACATAACGAGCTTTGGTTGCATCAAATTTAATTTTCTTGAATTCACCCTTATCCACTAACATACTTCCATCGTGTTCAAATGTTCCAACTACAACCGTCTTGAATTTTTCTCCGTCTAAGCTTGTTTCAACCATATATTTTGTGATATCACCATTGCCACTACCTGGACGAGGAAGATAATTCAATTGTTGAACATCATACTCTGCACCTAAATCCATTGTTACACCTTGTGGAAGTGTGTGTTGTCCATTGTAATTTGAGTGCCAAATTGTATTTGCATCACCATCGAATGCTTGTTTAACAGGATCTTCTTGTGCTTCAGAAGTAGCCGTTACTTTTTCAGGGTCAATAGTAATTTCAGTTTCACAATCTGGTTGTCCTTCATTAGAACCCTTATATTCTAGAGCCTGAATAGCTTTGAATAAATTAATTGTTTGTGCATTCACTTCTGTTTGTGTTGCATCTTTATCATTTAATACAGCTTCTGCATTTTTAACTGCTGCTTTTAATGCATCAATAGAAGCCGTTGTATATAGATTCTTGTTTTCGATTGCTTTATTTGCTTCATCTAATTGTGCTTTCAAATCATCAACAACAACTTGACCAGCTACTACATTGATTTCGAATGTCTTCGTAATCTTTTTGCCTTCTTTATTTGTACTATTTGAAGTAATTGTCAATACAGCTTTTCCTTGTTTTTTCGCATGTAAAGTATAGTTGTAGTGATCACCATCGACTGTACGAATAACTGAAACAACTTCTGGTTTATCACTTTCAACAGAATACAATCCATTTGTTACATTTTCTGGAAGTACTGTAGCTTTAAATGCTTTTAATTGACCTACACCTATTGTAGAAGCATTGTTTTCATCGAATACAATATCTTCTGCATAAGTAGCTTCATTTTGATAGAATTCTACTTCATCAATATTTAATTTGTATTCAAGCCCATCTTGACTGTTCAATGCATTTAATTTGATTTTTTCAGCTTGCACTGGTGCATCAAAATGAATGTTGAAGCCTTGTTTAGAATCTACTTCTGTAATAGAGTAATCTCCAATTTTTGTTTCTTCTTCACCATTGACTGCATACAATTCAAAGTCTTTTAATGCGCCTGTATTAATATTTGTGCCATCTACACGAACACGAATAGTCATGTCTGTGATTGTTTTTTGTCCATCAAAGTTGAATAATACCCAATAAGGAACTCTTGCAGGAACTTCATCTCCATTATTTCCCCATTTGAATTCGAAACGGTTTGCATCTGCACCCCATTTACCATCAATCAACTTATCTACACCCATTCCAGATTGTAATACACTTTCATCTTGACCTTGTACACTCTGTACTTTGATTTGTGAAACTGTAACATCTGGAGTTTTAATATCTTCACTAGCAACAGTTGGATTAATTGCATTCAAATTGTTACTTACAAACATGTATTCAGAAGCATTGAAATAGTCTGGTGTTAAAGAAATATCGCGTTTTGCTGTAAATGTTACTGTTACAATATCTTTTGTACCTGAAATAGACTTCTTACTTCCACTATTTGTATATGTGAAGTTTACATTTCTATTAACTGCAGCATTGTTTTCAGATTTCTTATAAGCTATACGATCAAATTTATACTCTCGCATATTTGCTGTAGCTAAAGTAGCTGCAGTTCCATTGAAAGTTAAATCCTCTGAGTTATAACCAATTTTTCCACCAATAGAGTAAACATTCTTCATATCTACACCTGAAATAGTTAATGTAACTGTTTCACCTGCAGCATAATCTGTCTTATCTAATGATGTAATCAAAGAACCTTTTGGATTTTTTGAAGGTGTTTTTACTCCACCATCTAAGTGAACCATTGTTTGAGCAATATCTTGTGCATCATAGTAACCATTCTTGTTGTAATCTGAACGTTTTACCTGATCCCAAGTTGGATCGCCATCTTCTAGACCTACATAGTTTTCGATTTGTGTAGCATCGTTTTCATCGATAACGCCATCGTTGTTTGTATCTCCAATTATATATCCTTCACTTCCATCTACGATATATGGTTGAAGTTCGGCAGCAGAGAAGAATCCACCTTTTGACTTCTTAACAACATATTTGATATAACGAGCTGATGTTCCTGTCATATCAATAGTCTTAGTATCTAAATCTGACATATCTTTAGAGTATGTCCAATCTGATTTTTGTTTACTTGAATCATATGATAATGTCCAGTTTACACCATCAATAGATGTATAAACATCCATTCTCTGTACAGTACCATTTCCTTTATTGTCATTACGAGGAGTATAGTCAATACGTTCTAAATCGTAGACTTTCTTCAAATCATAGATCAATCCTTGATCTTCAGTCACTGAATTTGTTGAGTGGAAGAATGTACCATAATCAAAGTCTAAAATATTACTCAATTTACCCCAGTCATCACCATAATCCCAAGATACTTTAATATCTTTTGGTACATTACGATATGGATCTAGTGCAGATTCCACTTCGATTGGATCACTCCATTTTGAATATCCATCTTTATTTCTTGAACGCACACGATACGTATGTTTAGAGTGGTATTCAAGATCTGTATGCGTATAACTTGTTTCTGTAATTCCAGATTGAATCATTCCATCTGTTTCTACTTCATATTCAGTCGCATCACTAACTGCATCCCATTTCAAAGGAATTGTTGTTGGAGTAATATTTTCTTCGTCTGCTTTAAAGTTAGCAGGAGTTTGAAGATTTTCATTTAATTCATCTTTATCTAAATTTCCATCATTCACAAATCCATCTACTGTTAATTCGATTCCATTTGAGCTTACATTTGTCTTTTCGAATTTTACATACAATTTAGGAGTTGTTTTGATTTCAGTCTTTTCAAATTCTGAACCCTCTGTCGCAAATTTGTTTAAATTAGGCTCTTTATTGTAGAAATATACATTTCCTGTTGCACTATCAAATTCTTCTTGAGATTTAACTTCTTTTAACTCAACATTCGCATTTCCAACTTTTCCAGTTAACGCTGTTGGTTTCTTACTTACATTTACAATAAATGTAGTTTCTTTATTTGCATCATATCCATTGTAGCTACCCTGACTTGCTTCTGCTTTTAATACGGCTTTGCCATCTTTTACAGAACTTGTGAAATGAGTTGTCACATTTGAACCATAATTTACTTCTTCAAGATTTGAGTTATCAACTGTGTTTCCTTCATCTTCATATTGAGTATATTCTGATTCTTTATCTGGGTAGAATTCAACTAAACGTTTTGTTTTATCAATTCCACCTTTATTTGTTTCCGTTTTAGTCGCTGCATTATTGTGCGCTTCAAACATAGGAATGATGGCACCATTCTTTACAAACAATGGCATTTTCCAAATTGGGGCATCAAAGTTATTTAATGTTGTTCCACCACGATACTGTTTTCCTGTAAAGTAATCGATCCATACTTGGTTCGAATCTGGTAAATAGATACCATTTCTAATATCATTTCCAGCTTCATCTGCTGCAGTGTTTTGATATACTGGAGCCACTAAGAAGTCTTTACCAAACATGAACTGATATTGCATATTTTTACTGTATGTATTTGTATCTTCAGGGAATTCCAAGAACATGGCACGAACTTGTGGTTTACCTTTTTCACTGCCTTCTCCTAAGTTTGAAGAAGTATACGCAGTTGAATAAATATAAGGCATCAATTGCGATCTAAGTTTTAAATACATACGGTTGATTGATGATGTTTCATCTCCAAATACGTATGGCTTTTTAGGATAACTTCCCCAACCATCCATATCTAAAAGCCATACGTATTTGGAGATGAAACATCATCAATCAACC